>JAWKQN010000018.1 GCA_041390125.1 Gemmatimonadota bacterium
GGCATCCGCGAGGGTCACGAGCCCGGCAGCATGCCCGACCGGTACGTGGGTGGACTGGGCGAGGCCGGGACGGAGGCCATCGGGCGGTTCGTGCGCGAAGGCGGGTGGCTGGTCGCGTTCGATGCGTCCGTGGACTATGCGATCGCCACCTTCGATCTGCCCTTCCGCAACGTCGTGCGCGGCGTGGACTCGCAGGACTTCTTCATTCCCGGGTCGATCATCCAGCTGCGCGTGGATCCATCGCACCCGCTGACCTGGGGCGTGGCGGAGGATGCGGTCACCCTGTTCGCGGGCAGCCAGGTGCTGGAGCATTCCGGCAGCGACGGAGCCTCCCGGACGCCGGTGTGCTACGCCGACACCGACTACCTCGTCAGCGGCTGGACCCTGGGCGGAGATGCGTACCTGGCGGGTCGCACGGCCGCCGCCCAGGTGCCCGTCGGTGACGGACAGGTGGTGCTGTTCGGGTTCACGCCACACTTCCGCGGTCAGCCGCGCAACACGTTCAAGCTGCTGTTCAACGCGTTGATGGGTCCGGTCACGGAGGGGCTGCCGGCGGGGGAGGGGCTGAGGTGCAGGTAGGGCCTGCGGGACCCCTGGTACGACCCTCCTTCTGCAATCGACGAGCGCGACGGGCGTAGCCTTCCGCGACAGACCGGTCGGGGAGGGGACGATGGGAGTGATCGCGGTCGTGTTGAGCGTCGCCACGCTACTGACGCCTACGGACACGCTGTACCTGGAGCTCGTGGGCAATGCGGGCGTGGTGCTCAGCGATGGGGAGGTCTCGTTGCTGGTGGATCTCCCCTACGAGTCGGGTGCCTTCGGCTACCAGGAGTATTCCGTGGGTTCGCTCCAGCCCAGAGGGCAGGTGGTCTCCGTCATCACCCACGCGCATACGGATCACTTCGACGCCGGACTCTGGCGATCACGCGAACCCTGGCGGGTGATGGGTCCGCCGAGCGTCGTGGCGGGTCTTCCCCCGGACCGGGTGCTGCGCGGGGACAGTGTCCGCATCGGCTCCTTCGATGTGGTCGCGCTGCGCACGCCGCACACGCCCGACCACCAATCCTATCGGCTCCGTTGGCGTGGCCGCGTCGTGCACGCCACGGGAGACACGGAAGACCCCTCCGCGCTCGAGGGCAGCCCGGATCTCGATGTCTTGTTCATCACTCCATGGCTCAGTTGCGCGGCCGCGGAGCGGGGGATCGAGCTGCCGGGACGCTCCATCGCCTATCATCTGCGGCCCGACGGCGGGGACCGCCTCTGCGCGGGTGTGACCGGATCGCACCAGGGTACGCGGATCACCCTGTCTCCGGCTTCGCCCGCGGGCTGAGCGCGCGCGGGTCTCGCACACCGGAGCGCACTCGCACGCGTTCCAGGACTTCATGCGCGAGGCCAATCGCGGTGGACGGGTTCGCTTCTTTGCCACCCTCGCCGAGGCGGAGGCCTGGCTGGATCAACGTTGACGGAGTCCCGGTCCGACGGACCTGTCGCGTGCCCCCGCCCTTTCCCTCCCCCTCCCTCCCCCGCACAATGGCTGTCTCCCACCGGGGCTCGCCCGGCGGGACGCCACGGAAGGGGGAACCAGATGAGCGGAGGTCGGGACGGCGCAGCCACACCCACGCACGGAGCCGGGAACGAACCGGCGGCCGTGCCCCTCGGTCGGCGTGCCTTCGTCGGGAGGGCCGCCGCCGGACTCGCCGCCACCACGGCCGTGGCCTGCGGGGGCGGGGACGGCGAGCTCGACGGCGCTCCCGCCGTGCAGACCAACCGCACGGTGCGATGGCGCATGGCCTCCAGCTATCCCCGCAATCTGGACACGCTGTGGGGATCCGCGGAGGCGTTCTCCCGGCACCTCTCGGAGCTGACCGGCGGCCGCTTCGAGCTGCGGCCCTATCCGTCGGGGGAGCTGGTGCCCGGACTCGAGGTGCTGGACGCGGTCCAGCAGGGGGCCGTCCAGTGCGGGCAAACCCCCAGCTACTACTACACCGGCAAGAACCCCGCGCTCGCCTTCGACACCTGCGTGCCCTTCGGCTTCAATGCGCGCCAGCAAGCCGCGTGGCTGCAGGAAGGGGGCGGCCTGGAGCACATGCGGCGCGTCTACGCCGACTTCAACATCCTCCACTTCCCCATGGGCAACACCGGCGCGCAGATGGGCGGCTGGTTCCGGCGCGAGGTGAACTCGGCGTCGGATCTGCGCGGCATCAAGATGCGCATCCCGGGGATGGGCGGGCTGGTGATGGACCGGATCGGGGTGTCCGTGCAGAACATCGCTGCAGGTGAGCTCTTCCCGGCCCTCGAGCGCGGTGCGATCGACGCGGCCGAGTGGGTGGGTCCGGCCGACGACGAACGTCTGGGGCTCCAGGACGCGGCAGCCTACTACTACTACCCGGGATGGTGGGAGCCGGGCCCCGAGGTGGCGTGCATCGTCAACCAGCAGGCCTGGGACCAGCTGCCCTCCGAGTATCAGGTCGCGCTGCGGGTGGCCGCGTCCGCCACCCGACAGGAGCTGCAGGCCGCCTACGACGCGCGCAATCCGCCCGCGCTCGCGCGCCTGGTGGAAGGAGGCGTGCAGCTCCGCCCCTTCTCCACCGAGATCATGGACGTCGCCCGCCGCGCCACCGAGGAGATGCTGGAGGAGAGCGCGGCGGCCGACGCGGGCTACCGAGAGATCTACGAGAGCTGGAAGCAGTTCCGGGACGCGTCGTTCTCCTGGTTCGCGACCACGGAGCTGGCCTACGCGGAGTACGCGTTCCGGAAGGGGTGAGCGCGAGGCGGAGGGTGGACGGTCCGTTCAGGCCGGAGGCCGCATTCCCGATCCGATCCGCCCCGCCCTCATGGTCCTCTCCTGGCTCTCGGTCCGTTCCGTCGAAGAGGCGCCACGGCCCCCGCGGTACGACGGGGGAGTCAACGTTCCGGTGTCGGGGGGGCGACCCGCAGGACCGAGCTTGCTCGTCCTCTCACCCCCCGCCTATCCTGGCCCACCAGCCCGCTTCGTCGGGGCCGACCCCTCACGTCCGATCCGAGCCATGCCGCGACTCCGCCGTCTGTCCCTCTGCGCGACGCTCCTGGCCGTCCTGGCCTGGCCGCGGCCCGCAGCCGCCCAGACCGTGCCCGACTTCGACGCCGCCCGCGACGAAGCGGTGGCGACGCTCGTGGACCTGATCCGGATCAACACGACCAGCCCGCCGGGCAATGAGACCGAGGTGGCCGAGTACGTGAAGCGGGTGCTCGCCGAGGAAGGGATCGAGGGGCAGATCTACGCCAAGGACCCGACGCGCGGAAACCTGGTGGCCCGTCTGCCGGGCAACGGCACCAAGGAGCCGCTGCTGATCCTGGCGCACTCCGACGTGGTGGGTGCGGAGCTGGAATCGTGGACGGGCGATCCGTTCGCCGGCACCATCGAGGACGGCTACGTCTACGGCCGCGGTGCGAGCGACGACAAGGACATGATCGCCGCGGCGCTCCAGGTGATGCTCATGGTCAAGCGGTCGGGACGTGTGCTCGATCGCGACATCATCCTGCTCATCGAGGCCGGTGAGGAAGGCGCCACCGAGTTCGGCATCGACTACATGGTGGAGAACCACCTCGACAAGATCCGGGCGGAGTTCGCGCTCAACGAAGGCGGGACCATCCACCAGACCGAGGACGGCTCCGTCGACTACGTCGTGGTGGGCGCCACCGAGAAGGTGCCGTGGCGTCAGATCAAGTTGGTGGCGAGAGGAACAGCCGGGCACGGATCCCAGCCCCGCCTGGACAACCCGGTGGTGCGCCTGGCGGCCGCGGTGGCCAAGGTGGGCGCGCACCAGATGCCGGCTCGCCTGAACGAGGTGACGCGCGAGTACTTCAAGCGGTTGGCCGAAATCAGCCCGCCCGAGCAGGCCGATCTGTATCGCAACATCGAGGATCCGACGCGTGGGCCGCAGATCGAGGAGGAGTTCCGGCGCAACGACATCGCCGCCAACTCCACGCTGCGAACATCCATCTCGCCCAACATCATCCAGGGCGGGTTCCGCTACAACGTGATCCCGAGCGAGGCCGAGGCCACGTTGGACGTGCGCGCCCTGCCGGACGAGGACATGGACGCGTTCCTGGACGAGCTCCGCCGCATCATCGACGATCCGCTGGTGGAGGTGACGCCTCCCGTGTCGTGGCGGCCGTCGGCTCCGCCGTCTCCGCTGTCGTCCGACCTGTTCCTGGCGCTCGAGGCGGCACAGGCGCGCATGTTCCCGGGCGCCATCACGCTGCCGACCATGTCCACCGGCGCGACGGACTCCGCGCAGCTGCGCGCGGCCGGCATCCCCACCTACGGGATCGGAGCGATGGCGCGCGACGAAGACTCCCGCGCCCACGGCAACGACGAGCGTGTCTCCGTGGAGGGCATGGGGACGTTCGTGGAGTACATCTGGTGGGCGGTGATGGAGGTCGCGGGCCGTCCGGCGAGCTGAAGGCCACGAAGCGACCGGATCGGGCCCGGACGCCTGGCTCTACGAATCCCGCCGCCAGGTCGTGCGGATCACGGGGCTCATGGGTGCCATGAGCGACCAGGAGCGGCGCGACCTGGAGAAGGCCCGTTCGGACCTGGAGAAGGCGGAGGCGCAGATGGCGGACATGCCCGAGATGGCGCGCCGCATGATGGAGGGCCAGCTCGAGAGGGCCCGGGCCCAACTGGCCGCCATGTCCGAGGACGGCGCGTTCGAGACGGTGGTGGAGGTGGTGCGGATCGCCGTCAACGAGGGGCCACCGACCTCCTAGCCCCGGGCGGCCTCCACGCGGTCGGCGCGCCGTTCCCGCACGTCCGGGGACGGCGCTGCCCGCGGGAGCAGCCCGCGCGCCTCCAGGCGCCGGCCCACCGCCCTCTGGGCCCCGCCGCCTCGCTACCCCTCCTGCCCCGCCATCTCCTCTTTGAGGTGCATCTGCACCAGGTCCCCCACCGTGCAGTGGGCTTCCACCGGGTGCCGGAGAGGCCGGTCCAGGTGGACCTCGTAGTGGTTCCGGCGCCCCTCCCGGGTGCGCTCCAGGAACCCCCCCTCGTCCAGCTCGCCAATGATCCGGATCACGGCCCGCTCGGTGATCCCGATGTGCTGGGCCAGCTCCCGGACGGTCAGGTCCGGGTCCACGGCGATCGAGATCAGGACGTGGGCGTGATTGCTCAGGAAATGCCAGGTCGGCGGTCCGTCAGGCACGGCTCCCCTCCCCCCACAGTTGACAGAGATTTCAGGCAAATATATTCTAGCTCTCGTTATCCCGAAACCCATAGCCTCCGCCCTATGTCCAAGACCTCCTTCTTCTCGAACGTCCGCGGGAACCTCTTCGGGGGCCTCACCGCGGGCATCGTCGCCTTGCCGCTAGCCCTGGCCTTCGGCGAGCAGACGGAGCTGGGCGCCATCGCCGGGCTGTACGGCGCCATCGCCCTCGGAATCGTGGCCGCGATCTTCGGCGGCACGCGCACCCAGATCAGCGGCCCCACCGCGCCGATGACCGTCGTCTCGGCGGTGGTGATCGCCGAGGCCATCCGCTTCGCCGGCGGGCTGGAGGCGGGCTTCCCGCTGATCATCGCCACGTTCTTCCTGGCGGGCGCTCTCCAGTTGGGGATGGGCCTGCTCGGGATCGGCAAGCTCGTGCGCTACATGCCCTATCCGGTGGTGTCCGGGTTCATGAGCGGGATCGGCGTGATCATCGTGATCACCCAGATCTTCCCGTTCCTCGGCGTGGGCGCGCCCGCGGGCGGCCCCATGGGCACGATCCGCAGCCTGCACACCATCCCCGAGATCGTGAATCTGGCCTCGGTGGGGGTGGCGCTGGCCACGATCGCCATCATCTACCTGTTCCCGCGCATCACCAAGGTCGTGCCGTCCTCCCTGGTGGCCCTGATCGCGGTGTCGGTGGGCGCGTTCTTCCTGCTGGATCCGGATTCGATCCTGCGCATCAACTCGCGGGGCCCCATCCCGACCGGCCTGCCGGAGCTCCAGCTCGGCTTCTGGGGCGTCTTCGGCAGCTTCGAGTTGGTCATGTTCATGCTCGAGTACGGCTTCACGCTGGCCGCCCTCGGCTCCATCGACTCGCTGCTCACGTCGCTGGTGGCGGACAACATGACCAAGACCCGCCACGACAGTAACAAGGAGCTCGTGGGTCAGGGTCTGGGCAACATGGCGGGCGCTCTGATCGGCGGTCTGCCGGGTGCGGGCGCCACGATGCGCACCGTGATCAACATCAAGTCGGGCGGAACCGACAAGCTGTCCGGTGTCGTGGCCGGTACACTGCTGCTGGCCATCCTGCTGGGACTGGGCTCGCTGGTCGGGCACGTCCCCAACGGGGTGCTGGCCGGCATCCTGATCACGGTCGGGATCGGCATCATCGACTACAAGGGCATGCGCCACCTGCGCACCGTCCCGCGCGCCGATGCGGCCGTCATGATCGCCGTCCTGGCGCTCACCGTGTTCGTGGACCTGCTGGTGGCCGTGGCTGCCGGTATGGTGATGGCGGCCCTGCTGTTCATGAAGGGCATCGCGGACGTGGTGGAGCACCGCACCCAGAGCGCTCCGTTGAAGGAGTTCTCGCGAGAGCTGCCGTGGTCGGACGAAGGCGACCTGATCGCCCGCCGTGGCGACAAGGTCTACATCAAGCACCTGGACGGGCCGCTGTTCTTCGGCTTCGCCAGCCGCTTCCAGGAGCTGGTGCGCCGCCTCCCCGCGCTGGAGGTGGTGGTGATCCGGATGGAGAAGGTCCCGTACATGGACCAGTCCGGTCTCTATGCGCTGGAGGAGGCCATCCTGGAGCTGCGCAAGCAGGACATCAAGGTGGTCCTCACCGACATCCACGGGCAGCCGCGTGATCTGGCGGAGAAGATCCGCCTGATCCCCGACCTGGTCCCCGAGCGGTACTGCTTCGCCACGTTCCGGGAGTGCGCGCTCTGGCTGGAGCGGTACCTGGAGGATCCGACCGTGGAGCCCTCGGTGACGCCGCGGCCCGAGTTGGAGCCGGTCGGGGTTTGAGTGCAGCACGCAACGCCAACACGAAGCAAACGACGTCTGGATCGACCTTCCTGTCTGGAGACTGAACGATGACCACGATGATGGCCACCACGCACACGAAGGACACGCAGGCCGCCGTGACGCCCGAGGATGCGCTGCGCTTCCTGCGCGAGGGCAATGAGCGATTCCTCAACGGCAACACCATCGAGCGGCCCTGGCTCGAGCAGATCCGTACCACCGCCGAGGGGCAGTATCCGTTCGCCGTCGTGCTCGGCTGCATCGATTCGCGGGTCCCGGTCGAGGCGGTGTTCGATCAGGGCATCGGGGACGTCTTCACGGCGCGTGTGGCAGGCAATGTCATCAACGCGGACATCCTCGGAAGCATGGAGTTCGCCTGCAAGCTCGCGGGAGCGAAGGCCATCGTGATCATGGGTCACACGGCCTGCGGCGCCGTCAAGGGTGCGATTGCCAACGCGCAGATGGGCAACCTCACGGAGCTGGTGAGCAAGATCGCGCCGGCCGTGAACACCGCGCGCGCGGAAGACCCGGCCGAGGGGGAAGGCTTCGTGGATCGGGTGGTCGAGATCAACATCGGGGGCGTGCTGCGCCAGATCCGTGAGCGTAGCGCGGTGCTGGCGCAGATGGAGCGGGATGGAGAGATCGCCCTCGTCGGTGCCATGTACGACGTGGCGACCGGAGAGGTGCGTTTCCTCGACGCCTGACGTGGGAACGGCGCGGGGGCCATGCGGCCCCCGCGCCTCATCGCACGCTCGAGCCGGTCCGGCGCCCGACCGGCGGGCCCGGGGCGGCCACGGTCGGCGAGCCCAGACGTGGTCGGGTCACTCGCGCGGCGGCGCGACCCTGGGACCGGTGCCGTCGCGGTACATCCGGATCAGGTCGCCTACCGTGCAGTGGGCTTCGACCGGGTGCCGGAGCGGCTGGTCCAGGTTGATGTCGTAGTGGTTGCGGCGTCCCTCACGGGTGCGCACCAGGAATCCGTCCTCGTCGAGCTCGCCGATGATGCGGATGACGGCGCGCTCGGTGATCCCGATCCACTGCGCCAGCTCCCGGACCGTCAGATCCGGATCGCTCGAGATGCAGAGCAGGACGTGGGCATGATTGGTCAGGAAATGCCACGTCGATCCTTCCTGCACGACCCCTCCCCATTGGTGTGAGGCAGCGACCCCGGACGCTCCGCGGCGCATCCTCCACTCCGGGCGAAGCGGCGTGCCGCAGCGCGGTGGACCCGGCGTCCACTGGACCCCGTGCCCTGGGACTCCATGACCGAGATCGAACGCGAACCCCGTCGACAGACCCGCTGGAGCGCGGAGCGACAGGGACGGCTCGACCCGGACCAGGCCCTCGATCGGTTGCGACGAGCCTGCCACGGCGTCCGGAGCGGGGGAACGGTGCCGAAATCCCCGACCGAGCGCAACGCCCTGCTCGGCCAACGCCCCTTCGCCGTCGTCGTCTCCTGCACGGATCAGCCCATCCCGGCCTGGCGGCTGTTCGGAGACGATCCCGGGATCCGCATCGTAGCGGCGGCGGGCGGGGTGGTCGACGATCTCCAGACCTCCCGGATCGAGCACGCCTGCCGGGTCGAGGGTGCCGCCGCGCTCGTGGTGCTGGGACACACGGGCTGCGAGGCCGTGCGGCAGGGAGTCTTCCAGGCACGACGCGGCGTCCACACGCGCCTGGCGCGGGCGATGGGTGGGTTGGCGTCGGGACTGCCCCTGGAGGGTGGCCGGATGCCGCGGAGCGTGCTCGACGCCCTGATCGAACGCAATGTCGAGCGCGCCCTGCAGTCCTTGCGCGACCTCAGCTCGATCGTGGCGGCGTTGGAGCTCGGCGGGCGGTTGCGGTTGGCTGCCGCGCTCTACGACGAAGACCGTGGGGAGGTGGAGTTCCTCCCCACGGTCTCGCCCCACCGCTGGCCCGCACCGGACGAGGAACCGCTCGCCTGAGCGCCGGGTCGACCGGCGGCGGGAAGGTCGTCCGACCGACCGGGCCTCCCCGCCGCAGGCGAGCGGGCGCGTCGGTCAGGCGCTCGGAGGCACCGCCTCCATCAACAGCTCGAGCGCCCGATCCAGCGCGTCGCCGCCGACCCGGGCGCCCTTGTACTTGCCCAGCCGCACCACCACCAGGTCGTGGGTGGGGATGATGATCGTGTTCTGGCCCCCGGCGCCCGCCATGTAGTACGCGGTCTCCGGAACCGGGAAGCTGCCGTTGCCGTTCACCCAGAAGAAGGCGCCGCCGTACTGGAGGCGCCGGTCGGCGACCCAGGCCGGCGCCAGCGTACCCGCATACTCCGCGTAGCCCTCCGGCAGGATCCGCTCGCCGTTCCAGACGCCGTCCTGGAGATACAGGTTGCCCAACCGGGCCCAGTCGCGCGCGGCCCCGAACTCGTAGCCCTGCGTGAGGAAGTTCCCGTAGGGGTCGGTCTCCATGATCATGTCGCGGATCCCGATCTTGTCGAACAGGGCCCGCTGCGGGAATGCATGGTAGTCCTCCCCCAGCGACTCCACCCCGAGGCGCACCAGGTAGTTGCCGAGCACCGGATCCGTGTTGCGGTAGCGGCCGACCGTGTTGGGCGGCCACTGCTGCGGCCGGGTGGCGGCCCAGTGGTAGGAGTCCACCGTGCCCGTGTACAGGTACAGGTGATCGGGATAGCCGAGGGTGGGATCGAAATCCGGATCCTGCGGGGCGCGGATCCGGAGGCCGCTCGACATGCGCATGATGTCGCCGATCCGGATCTGTTGCCGCGGATCGTCGGCGCGCTCCTGCCACTCCGGGATGGGAGCCGGCTGCCACAGGTCGTATACGCCGCGCTGGATGAGCACACCGATCAGCGAGCCCGTGAGGCTCTTGCCCATCGACCAGCTCTCGAGCGGCGTGTGGAGATCGATGCCGGGCCCGTAGCGCTCGGCGATGATCCGCCCCTGGTAGGTGACCACGAACGCATTGGTCATCCCGCCTTCCGCGAAGGCGGCCTCGACGGCCTGCTGGACCTTGGCTTCGTCCACACCGGCGGGGAACGGCGCGTCCGGGAGGACGTCCCCCATGGGCCAGGGGGTGGTGGCGGGGTCGGGGAGGTCGGGCTGCACCACGGACGGCGTGAAATGCACGCTGTCCTCACCGAGCGGGCTGGCCACGCAGCCCTGACTGCCATACCGCTTGGCCTGGCGCACCACCCCGGACGGGAGGGTCAGGCGCACCGTTCCGGTCTGCATGTCCACGGCCGTGTCGACGACCAGTGCGCGCTCCTCGTAGGGTGCCGTGAAGTACCCGGTGTTCTCCGCCGCATCGGCCAGGTCGAGCCCGGTCAGGAAGATGTTGGAGCAGAGGATCTTGGCGAACCCGGCCGTGTGGTGGTCGGCGGCGTTGCCGGGGGGCGCCTCCCACGTCGTGGGCAGCTCGAGCGAGTCCGCGCGAGCCAGCAGATAGGCCCGGTCCGGATCGGCCACGGTGGAGTCGGCCATCTCCAGGGCGGCCTGCTCACCCCCGCAGGCGGCAACGAGCAACAGGAACGACGCCGATCGTGCGCGGCGCATGGCGACCTCCGGTCGATGAGGAACCCTTCCGCCCCGACCCCCCCGCTCGTTGGAACGTGCGGGGGCCCGGGAGAGAGGGCAACTCGGGAGCACCGCGGCGGCTGTCGGGCGGTGGGAAATGGCGGGGGACCCCCATGCGAGCACGGACCGGCGGGTCGACCGCGGCCCGGCCCCGACCTCAGGACCGGCCGCGCTGGGGGCGCGCCGGCGCCCGCGGCCCCTCAGGCCGACAGGGTCTCCGCCACCCGCTCCAGCCGGGCGCGCGCCTCGCGGGCCACCGCCTGGATGTCCGGATCGGAGGCGAGCGCACCCACGCCCAGCATGGCGTCGGGGTCGATGATCCGGACCAGGGAGCCGCCCTCCGCGGTGGACTCCACCGTCACGTTGCAGGGCAGGAGCAGCCCCACCTCCGGGCGCGCCGTCAGGGCGCGATGGGCCAGCGTGGGATTGCAGGCGCCGAGGATGGCGTAGGGTCGGAAGTCGATCCCCAGCTTCTCGGAGAAGGCCTGGTCCAGGTCGATCCGTGTCAGCACACCGAAGCCCTCTTCCTTCAAGGCATCGGTGACGCGGTGCACGGCCGCCTCTCCCTCCAGCGCGAGCTCGATCTCGAATCCGGGCGCATCGGACATGGTGGTCCTCCTTCTACGACGACGGCAGACCGCGCGGACCGTCCCGCGCGGTCGTCAGCGGGTGGGGGCCGGCGGCAGGATGTCCCTGAACGTCTTGCCGTACACGTCCCACACCGTCACGAACACGGCGGCGACGATCGGGCCCAGGATGAACCCGACCGCACCGAAGAAGACGATCCCCCCGAGCGTGCTGAGCAGGATCAACAGGTCGGACATCTTGGTGTCCCGCCCGACCAGCTTGGGCCGCAGGAAGTTGTCGATGGTCCCCACCACCACGGCGCACCAGATGCCCAGGCCGATCCCGGCACCCACGCTCCCGACGGCCAGCAGGTACAGGACCGCCGGGATCCACACCAGCGCGGCGCCCACGCCGGGGATCACGGAGAGCACGACCATGACGGTTCCCCAGAACGCAGCGCCCTGCACGCCCGCCAACCAGAAGGCCACACCGGCGAGCGCGCCCTGGAGGATGCCGATCACCATCGACCCCTTGAGCGTGGCCCGGGTCACGGAGACGAAGCGTTCGACCAGACGGTTCTCGTCCTCCGGTGACAGCGGCAGCAGATAGAGCATCCGGTCCAGCGTGCGCTGCCCGTCCAGCAGGAAGAAGTACATCGCGTAGAGCACGATGAAGAGCTGGAGCACTACGCTCAGGGTGCCGCGGGTGACGGCCGCCAGCCCGGCGACGACGAAGGTGCCGGCCGTGCTGGCCACGTCGCCGAGGCGCGCGAGGATCTCCTGCTGTTCGGGGATGGCGTCGCGCAGCATCGGGATGCGGTCGATGAACGGGATGCGGTCCAGCAGGGCGTCGAGGCCGCCGGGCCGCGCCAGCTGCTCTTCGATCCAGGGCCGGGCCGATTCCGCCACGCCGAGCGCCTGCGAGGCCACGAGGGTGAGGAAGCCGGCGGTGGGCAGCACGATCAGCAGCAGGACGAACAGCACGGTCAGCGCGGAAGCCAGTCGCATGCGGCCGTCCACACGCTTCCCGATCCACTCGTAGATCGCGTGGAACATGCCGGCGAAGATGGCGGCCAGCAGGACCGAGACGAGGAACGGTCGGATGACGGCCAGGAACATGACCGTCACGAACGCGACGAGCAGCAGCAGGGCGCGCTTGCGGAAGCGGTCGCGCTCGCGCTCGAGGTCCCACTCGCTGCTCACACCTGTGTCCTCGTTCGGGTGCGACCGGCCCACCAGCGGGCGGGACGCCGGCCGCTCGGACGGCTCGCCGGGATCGCCGCTCACCGACGCTCCAGCACCGCCTTCACCGTGACGCGCTGACCGTCGCGCAGCACCACGATGTCCACCGCGTCGCCGGGCTGGAAGTCCTGCAGCGCGTACGTGTAGGTGTAGAGGTCCGTGACCTCCCTGCCCCCGAACTCCACGATCACGTCTCCCTTCTGGATGCCCGCCTTCTCGGCCGGGCTGCCTTCCCGGACGCCCGTCAACCGCACTCCGGTGCCTTCGAATGGCGTCATGTCCGGGATCGACCCCAGGTAGGGACCGTACCCGCGGGAGGCCTGCGGCTCCTCCGACGCCTCCGGGTTGGAGGCCACCGCGGTGGGCTTGCCCACGCCACTCACGAGCGTGAGCTCGGCCGGCGCACCGCGTACCCCGGCCAGCTCACCGGCCACGCCCGCCACCAGGTCGGCGATGCGCTCGAGGCCCGGCCCGTCGATCCGCTCCCAGTCGTCCGAGGGACGATGGTAGTCCTCGTGCGTGTTGGTGAAGAAGTGCAGGACCGGGATGTCCTCCCCGTAGAACGAGCTGTGGTCGGAGGGGCCGTACCCGTCGGGTGCGGGCAGGAAGCCGATGGGGTGCTCGATGCGGGCGTTGGAGCGCTCCAGGATCTCGCGCCATTGTGGGGCCGTGCCCGCACCGAAGATCGTGAGCGAGCCCGTCTCCAGCCGCCCGACCATGTCCATGTTGATCATGGCCACCACGTCCTCCAGCGGGACGGTGGGCTCCTTGACCCAGTGGCCCGAGCCCCACAGGCCCCGTTCCTCACCGCTGAACGCCAGGAAGAGGACGTTGTACGTGGGCCGTGCCGGATCGGCCGCCATGCGGCGGGCGACCTCGATCAGCACCGCGGTCCCCGATGCATTGTCGTCCGCGCCGTTGTGGATCTGCCCCCACGCGTCGGGGGCCAGCGATCCCTGTCCTCCACGACCGAGGTGGTCGTAGTGCGCACCCACGACCACCCAGGGGGCGGTGGGTCCGCCGGTGCCGGGAAGCACGCCCACGACGTTGCGGGCGTCGCCGAAGCGGGCGTCCACCTGGGTCATGAGCTCGGCCGGGCGCTCCGCCGTGGCGGCCTCGGCCAGCGCGGCGGAAGCGGATCCCGTCACGGCCGCGACCGGGAGGGGCAGGGCGGGGCGGCGCTCGGACGCCACGTCGGGCAGGCCGGCCGGCATCCGGAAGATCACACCGGCTGCGCCCTGACGCGCCGCCATCGCGGCTGTGTAGTGCACGTCCACATCCGCGCGCTCGATCGGGATCACGACGATCCGGCCGGTCAGCGGGGCCGCTCCGGCGGGCGCGTGCGGGTCTTCGATGGTGCCCCGATCCCGCGCGATCAGCGCTCCTTCCGCCATGTCCGTGCCCGAGAAGCCGAGCGGGACCCAGGCCTCATCGATGGGGTAGGGGGTCCCCGCCACGGACAGGAGGTTGTGGGTGCCGCGCTCCGCGCCCACGCGCACGCGGAACGTCTGCTCCCACGCACCCTCGAGACCGGGGGCCAGACCGAGGGCCGCGAATTCCGCCTCGATGTAGGCGGCGGCGCAGCGCTCGGCCGCGCTCGCGACCTCACGGCCCTCCAGCGCGTCGTCCGCGAGGTAGCGCACGTGGCGCAGCGCGCCCTGCACGCCGGCCACGATGGGACCGGCAGCGGGACACGACGCCGCCGTCTGGGCGGGCAGCACGTGGGGAACCGCGGTGGCCGCGACCAAGGCGATACGCGGCAGAACGATCCTCGAACGGAACCTGGTCATGAATCGAACGCTTCTGTCTGCAGGAGTGCTGGCCCTGGCCGCCCTGGCGGCCTGCCAACCGTCGGAATCTCAACCCCCGGCGGGCGCGGACGATCCCTCCGCGGCCGGGGGGGGCGCGATGGAGGAGGGTGCCCTACACGACGCCCGGGAGATCCACCTCCGGAACGTGCGCCAGCTCACCTTCGAAGGCCAGAACGCCGAGGCGTACTTCTCCTTCGACGGGACCCGGCTCACCTACCAGACCACGCCCCGCACCGACGGCCCGGCAGACGCGGTCTGCGACCAGATCTACACCATGGATCTGCAGGGTCAGAACCGCGAGCTGATCAGCACCGGGACGGGACGCACCACCTGCTCCTACTTCTATCCCGCCGGCGATCGGATCCTGTTCGCGTCCACGCACGAGACCGCGGACGCGTGCCCGGCTCCGCCCGACTTCTCGCGGGGGTACGTGTGGGCGCTCTACCCGAGCTACGACATCTACGTGCGCGACCTCGAGACGGATGCGCTCTCGCAGCTGACGGATACGCCGGGCTACGACGCGGAAGCCACCATCTCGCCTACGGGCGACCGCATCATCTTCACGAGCGTGCGCGACGGGGACCTCGACCTGTACTCGATGAACCTGGACGGTTCGGACGTGGTGCGGCTCACGGACCGTCCCGGCTACGATGGCGGCGCATTCTATTCGGCGGACGGGTCCAAGATCGTGTGGCGGGCCGACTATCCCCAGAGCGAAGAGGCGCTCGCGGAGTATCGCGCGCTGCTGGCCGACGGGCTGATCCGGCCCTCCGAGCTGGAGATCTGGGTGATGAACGCCGACGGTACGGACAAGCGGCAGATCACCGACGTCGGGGGCGCGAACTTCGGACCGTATTGGCACCCCGACGGCGAGAAGATCATCTTCAGCTCGAACCACGACGACCCGCAGGGCCGTGAGTTCGACCTGTACATGGTCAACGTGGACGGCAGCGGTCTGGAGCGGATCACCTACACGCCGGAGTTCGACGGCTTCCCCGTCTTCAGCCCGGACGGTCGCTACCTGGTGTGGGGCTCCAACCGCGCCAACGACCTGGAAGGCGAGACCAACATCTTCATCGCCGAGTGGGTGCCGTGAGCGCGCGCTGACGGGGCGATCGCCGCGTCGAAGGGAACGGGCCCCCGGAGCCGGTCGCTCCGGGGGCCCGTGTCGTTCGCGTGCCTTACGCCGAGCGGGGCGTCCGCCAGGACTCGATGAACGTCTTGAGGATCCGGTAGGTCAGTCCCCAGACGATGCGGCCGTCCAGCTCGTAGGCGGGAAACTCCCGGATGGTCCCGATCAGGGGGATGTCCACCGTGCGCTGCCGGGACGGATCGAGCAGGTGCGCGAGCGGCACCCAGTGGACGGAGGCGATCTCGCCGGCCTCCGGGAACGCCTCCGTCCGCGAGGGCGCGGCGAAGACGAACGGGTGCACGTCCAGCGTGGGCAGGCGCCGCGACTGCGGGCTGATGGAGTCCAGGCGCCCGAGCGTCCAGCTCGAATCGAGCAGCACGCGCGTCTCCTCGGCGGTCTCGCGGATGGCGGTGGCCACCAGGTTGGGATCGCCGGGATCCCGGCGGCCGCCCGGCAGCGCCATGTGGCCGGACCAGGGGTCGCGGGGGCTCTCGGCGCGCTTGACCAGCAGGAACTCCAGGTCTTCCGCGGCCGGCCGCAGGACGATGGCCACCGCCGCCTCCCGGCCGGGGCGGGCGTCGAAGGGTCGCCCGTCCGCATTAAGGCTGGCGGGGTCCAGGCCGGCCCGGATCCGGTCGAAGCGCAGGTCGAGCGGTTGCAGGTACATGGGCGCGTCGTGCGTGGGCGCGAGGGACGAGGTGTGGCGCCGGCCCTGCAAATCGCGGGCCCCCGTGCTGCGATCGGGGCCCACGGGCGTGCCGTCCTCGACGATCGGAGCGCCGCGGCCTCTGCTCATACGCCCTTCGCGGACGGACCCCACACCGCCTTGTGCAGCTGGAGCTGCAACCGGAAGGGCAGCCCGGACGCGAGGATGCGCTCGGACAGGGCGCGCAGGAAGGGACTTCCCTCCGGATCGTGACCCACGCGGTCCCAGACGGGCGAGACCAGGAGCGCGGCCAGCCGGCCCTCCCGTACGCGCGTGTCCAGGCCGTGCTCGCGCACCCGGGCCTCGGCCCAGTCCAGATCCTCCAGGTCCGCGACCACGAACTTGAGCTCGTCGTGCCGGGTCAGATGGTCCAGGTTGCCCCACAGGGTACGCGCGCTCTCGCCCGAGCCCGGGCACTTCAGGTCCATCACCTTCACGGCCCGCGGGTCCAGGGGGGCGACGTCGAAGGCGCCGGACGTCTCCACCAGCACGGTGTACCCGGCGTCCAGCAGCCGACGCACCAGGTCGTAGGCGCCGGGATGGGCCAGCGGCTCCCCTCCCGTGACCTCCACCAGGCGGGTGCCGAACGCGGCCACGGCGGCCTCGATCTCGGCGAATGTCATCCGGGTGCCGCCGTGGAAGGCGTACTCCGTGTCGCACCACACGCAGCGCAGCGGGCAGCCGGTCAGCCGCACGAAGACGCAGGGCAGCCCCGCCCAGGTGGACTCCCCCTGGAGGGAGTGGAAGATCTCGGTGATGCGAAGGAAAGGCGGGGCCGAGACCGGAGACGGGACCGAGCCGCTCACCGGCCGTCCCGGCCGTGGTTCCCGAACAGGGAGCCGAGCGGCGATTCCTTCAGCACGCTGCCCGCCAGGAACACCACGTTGGCGGGGCGTTCGGCCAGGCGGCGCATGAGGTAGGGGTACCAGGCCTCCCCGAACGGGATGTACACGCGCACGCGCCACCCCTGCGCCACGAGCTGCTGCTGCAGGTCGCGGCGCACGCCGTGCAGCATCTGGAACTCGAAGCGGTCCGCGCCGATCCCCTCGCGGTTCGCGTACTCCAACGTGGCGCGGATCATGGCGTCGTCGTGGGTGGCGATGCCGGGGTAGTGGCCGCGCGAGAGCAGCACCTCCATGGCCCGCACGAAGCTCGCGCGCACCTCCTCACGGTCCTGGTAGGCGAGGCGTTCCGGCTCGGCGTACGCGCCCTTGCAGAGCCGGACCCGCGCGCCCAGGTCCACCATGCGCTCCACGTCGGCCTGCGTGCGGCGCAGATAGGACTGCAGCACCACGCCGATGTCGCGCACACCCTCCGACCAGAGCGTGCGGAACGCGGAGAGCGTGCGGTCCGTGTAGTCGGAGGACTCCATGTCGAAGCGCACGAAGATCCCGCCCGCCTGCGCCTGCTCCAGCACCCGTCCCAGGTTGGCGCGCAGGAAGGTGTCGGAGATGTTCTGGCCCATCTGGGTGAACTTGAGCGAGACGTTGGCGTCCAGCCCGTCCCGGCGGATCCGCTCCAGCACCTCCACGTAGCGATCCGCCGCGGCGCGTGCGGCTTCCTCGCTCTTCACGGATTCGCCGAGGTAGTTGGCGGTGGCGGTGAGCCCTTCGGCGTTGGCGGCGCGCACGGCGTCCACCAGCTCGTCCACGGTCTCGCCGGCAACGAAGCGGCGACTGAGGCCGCGCGTCAGCGGCGTGCCGGTGATCAGACGCCGCGCGGCGGAGGATTCGCTCAGGAACAACAGGCCTTGGCGCAGCACGGCAGGTCAGTCGTCCGAGAGATCCGCGGTCTGTTGCCGGATGGCGTCGTTGAGCAGCTCCTTGACGTGCACGAGCTGCAGGCGGCCGAGCGCCTCCTCCACGTGGATGCGGTGGCGGCCTTCCACGAGGGTGGGCGTCTGGACGTGGCCCACCACGCCGAGCCCCGTCTGGGCCCACCGCGGGAAGACCAGATAGCCCACGTACGGGGCCCGCAGGTCCCCCTGGCTCTCGATCTCGATGGACACGGTGTAGGGGTGCCCGTCCGGGCCTTCGAACGACGGCGGTCGCTCGTGGATGGACAGGTATCCACCCAGCGTGCCGTCCGGGAGCTCGCCCTTTCCGTTGGTGTGGTCCTCGTTCGCCATCCTTCAAGCTAGCAGGTTCGGGCCGCTCGCGTGGCCAGGGGTCGTTCTCTCGCGTGGCCGGGGTCGTTCTGCGGGGCTCCGTCGACCCCCCGCAGCGGTGGACGCGGCCGGCCCCTGCGGGTAGAGTCCTGCCGTGAACGCCGCCTTCTTCCGCCGCCACGGGGGCCCCGACGTCGTCGAGGTGGGCTCCCTTCCCACGCCCGAGCCGGGCCCCGGTCAGGTGCGCGTGCGCGTGCGTGCCAGCTCGCTCAACCACCTGGATCTGTGGGTGCGCCGCGGACTGCCGGACGCCCCTCCGCTGCCGCACGTGGGGGGCTCCGACCTGGCAGGCGAGGTGGAGGCGCTCGGGCCGGGCGTCGAGGGCGTGGCCGTGGGCACGCGCGTGGTCGTCGATCCGTCCCTCGACTACGACTGGTACGATACCCCGCCCGCGGGGGGCGGGCTGCCTTCCGGCCGCTTCCGGGTGCTGGGCGAGCACGTGTGGGGCGGCTTCGCGGAGTACGCCGTGGTGCCGGCCCGGAACCTGGTGGCGCTGCCGGAGGACGTGGGATGGGAGACGGCGGCGGCGGCCGGGTTGGCGTTCGTGACCGCCTGGCACGCGTTGCTCGGTCGGGCGGCGCTGCGCGCGGGGGAGCGCGTGCTGATCACGGGAGCGTCGGGTGGCGTCTCCACCGCGGCGGTCCAGATCGCGCGCCTGACCGGCGCGCGCGTGTATGCCGTGACGTCCGGGCCCGCCAACGTGGAGCGCGTGCGGGCGCTCGGGGCGGACGTGGTCTACGATCGCCTGGAGGACGGGTGGGGCAAGGCGCTGTGGGCGGAGACGGGAAAGCGCGGCGTGGACGTGGTGCTGGATTCGGTGGGCGAGGCGCTGTGGCCGCAGCTGCTGCGCGCGCTCGCGCCCTACGGCCGCCTGGTCACCTACGGCGGCACCACCGGCGCGAACGGGCTGACGTCCATCCCGTTGGTGTTCTGGAAGCAGCTCACCGTCCTGGGGAGCACCATGGGCTCGCCGGCGGAGTTCCGCACCGTGATGGACCTCGTCTTCCGCGGTGTGCTGACCCCGCAGATCGAGGACGTGCTGCCGCTCTCCGAGGCGCGCGCCGCCCACGAACGGCTGGAGGCCGGCGGGGTGTTCGGCAAGCTGGTGCTTCTGCCCGGAGAGGGATGACGTGGACCTGAAGGAAGCGCAGGAGCGCGTCGACGCCTGGATCTCGCAGTTCGAGGAGGGCTACTGGCCACCGCTGGCCAACCTGGCCCGCCTGATCGAGGAGGTGGGCGAGCTGGGCCGGGAGCTCAACCACCGCTTCGGCCACAAGCCCAAACGCGCGGACGAGCCCGAGCAGGACCTGGCGCTGGAGCTGGCCGACGTGCTGTTCGTGCTGATCACGCTCGCCAACTCGCAGGGGATCGATCTGAGCGCCGCGCTGGAGCAGGTGCTGGAGAAGTACCGCGTGCGCGACAGCGACCGCTGGACGCGCAAGCGCGAGCCGGGGGACGGCGACGCCGCGGACGGTGGGTGAGCGGAGCCGCGGTGCGGTCGGCATGTGAGCGAAGGAGGTTCGCGGCCTGCGCGCCTCGTGCGGCGCGCGACAGGACCCTGACCCCCCGCGCCGGTCACCGATGAGCGTGGCGCTGGGGCTGCTGCCCTGGATCGTCTTCGGGTTCGTGGCGGTGCTGCGGCTCAAGGATCCGATCCGGCTCTCGAGCGGGGGATCGGGCACGGCCGACCCTGAGGTCGCCGGCGCGTCGGCCTCCGGTGCGTCGCCCGCGCCCCTCGTCAGCGTCATCGTCCCGGCCCGCAACGAGGCGCTCTCCATCGAGGAGTGCGTGGGCAGCCTGCTCGCCTCCACGTATCCCCGCTTCGAGGTGATCGTGGTGGACGACCGCTCCACCGACGACACCGCCGCGCGCGTCCGCGCGTTCGCCGATCCCCGTCTGGCCGTGCTGGAAGGGGAGGATCTCCCGCCGGGGTGGTTCGGCAAACCGTGGGCGTGCTGGCAGGGTGCGCGCGAGGCCACGGGCGACGTGCTGCTCTTCACCGACGCGGACACCTGGCACGGCCCGGAGCTGCTGGAGCATGCCGTGCGCGAGCTGGACGTGAGTGGGGCGGATGCGCTCACGCTGCTCGGGGACCAGCGGATGGGCTCCTTCTGGGAGCGCGTGGTGCAGCCGCAGATGTTCTTCCTCATCGCGGCGCGCTACCCGGATCTGCGGAAGCTGTACCGTACGCCGCTCCAGGATCCGGCGCGCTGGCCGGAGGCGATCGCCAACGGGCAGTACATCCTCGTGCGGCGTTCCGTCTACGACGCCGTGGGCGGCCACGAGACGGTGCGCCACGAGGTGGTCGAGGACCTGCGGCTCGCGCAGGAGCTGGTCCGCGGCGGGCACGCCTTCCTGCTGCGCGAGGCGCGCGGGCGGTTCGCCACGCGCATGTACCGCTCGCTCGGCGACCTGGTGGGTGGGTGGAGCAAGAACGTCTGGACCGGCAGCCGGCAGTCGGTGTCGGGCCCGCTGGGCCGGGTGCTCCTCCCGGCGGGGGTGCTGGCGCTGCTGACCCTGTGGGTGGTGCCGCCGCTCGCGCTGCTCGCCGCCCTCGCGGGCGTGGGCGGGACGTCCTTCCTGGTGTGGGCCGCCATCACGACCGGGATCGTCTTCCTGTTCTGGGCGGTGGCGGGGGCCCGCTTCGGGACGCGCTGGTTCTACGGCTTCGCCGCCCCGCTCGGGGCGGCGGTCACCGTGTGGATCCTGATCCGCAGCGCCTGGCGCGGCTCACGCATCGAGTGGAAGGGGCGGACGTACGAGGGGAGCGGATAGCCGCCCCGCGTCGCCGCGCACGGGGCCCGCGGCGTCCCATGCGACGCCCCGGTACCGCGTCAGCGCGCGAGTCCGCGCCCGACCGCGCTCGCTCAGCGGTTCAGACTCGCCCCTGCCAGCTGGGCCACGGCCGCCAGCGTGGTCTGGGCCGCGTTGAGGCCCAGCCGGAAGTCGTCGTCGGTATAGGTGATCCAGACGTCGGTGGGCTGATGCCAGTTCGGGTCCCACCCGGCGCCCACCTGCGCGCCCCGCTCGTTCTCGCGCAGGCTGATGGCCGGCACGATGTCCATGAACGGTGTGGAGTCCGTGTTGGTCATGTGCGGACCCACCGTGGCGGGATAGTCCGTCGCGTAGCGCTCGTTGGCGGACTTGAAGAAGAAGGCGAGCGCCATGGACTCGGGCGCGCGCTCGGAGCTGGACTGGAACTCGATGTTGACGTCCGCCTCCGGCCGCTGATCCCGGCTCACCGTTCCGTCCGGCCGCGGTGCGCCATGATCCCACAGCATCATGTCGTGCTGGATCATGCCCAGCCACCGAGGCTCCGGATACTGGCCCGAGCCGCGTGGCTGCTCCACCCCTTGCAGCGCCTGGCGCTGCTCCACGTACGCACGCGCGCCGTTGAGGCCGGTCTCCTCGTTGTTCCAGAGCACGAAGCGGATCGAGCGCTCGGTCTGCACGTCCGGCGCGCTGAAGATACGCGCCAGCTCCATGACGAGCGCCGTGCCCGAGCCGTCGTCGTTGACCGCTTCGTTGACGCCGTGCCCGTCCATGTGCGCGCCGATGATGTACATCTCGTCGGGACGCGTGGTGCCGACCTTGGTGCAGTAGACCTGCTGGCGCTCGCCGTCCACCGGCTCCTCCGCGTTGAGCGCGCGGATACGCTCGTCCGGCTGCGCCATGGGATCACGGTTCACGCCGGTGGGACCCCGGTGCCCGAAGATCATGCTGCCGCCGGGGCCGGGCCCTCGGCGTCCGACGCGGCCCCCGGTGGCGGTGGTCAGGTCCTCGGGCGCGGGCGGCCCTCCGGCGCGCGGACCTCCGCCTCCCCCGCCGCGCGGCGGGGGCGACGTGTACTCGTACGTGATGCGCTCGGTGTTGGTGCACCCGAAGGCCTGGAGCTGCTGCTCGATCCAGTCCACCGCGTCCCGGTTGCGCTGCGTGCCCTGGCGCCGGTCCCCGAACTGCGTGAGACCTTTCAGCGTGGTCTTGTAGTGCTCCAGGTCCAGTCGGGCGACGAGCCCTTCGATGGCTGGATCCGACTCCTGGATGGGCTGCTGGGCCGTCAGAGGTGCGGCGAGCAGGGGAAGGACCGCAACGAGCAGCGCGGGTACCATGGCGCGGTGAGGATGCATCGGGCGCTCCGGACGGCGGACGACGGGACGGACGTACCGACCTCACGGTACCGGGCGGACGATCCCGGCGCGAGGGCGGGCGGCCGAGGCGCGGGGCGTGGGCCTGCCGGGATCCACGCCGTGGTGCAGATCCGTACCGCGGATGCGAAACGGGCGGATGCGCAATGGATCGAGGAGGCATGGACCCACGGATCGAGGATGCGATCATCGCGGAGGCCCGCGCGCTGGGGTTCGCGGCGGCGGGCATCGCGGACGTGCGTCCGAGCGACCACCGGGACGCGTACGAACGCTGGATCGCGGCCGGCCACCATGGGGATATGGGGTACCTGGCGCGCGCGGACGCGCGCGCACGCCGCTATGATCTGACCCGGACGCTGGAGGGCGTGCGCGCGGCGGTCGTGGTGGCGCACGACTACGGCGATCCCGACCGGGAGGCGGAGCCCGCCGGTCCCGACCGGGGGGTGATCGCGCGCTACGCGCGCGGACGGGACTACCACAAGGTGGTGCCGCCCCGGCTGAAGCGGCTGCACCGCTGGATCGAAGCGCGCGTCGGTCACGCCGTGCCCGGCCGGGTCTACGTGGACACGGGACCCCTGCTCGAGCGCGAGCTGGCCCTGCGGGCGGGGCTGGGCTGGGTCGGCCGCAACACCATGCTGATCCATCCGCGCCGGGGCTCGTACTTCTTCCTGGGCGTGCTCCTGCTCGGGCTCGACCTCGAGCCCACCGGAACGGCCGTGCGCGACCACTGCGGAACGTGCCGGGCCTGCCTGGACGGGTGTCCCACGGGTGCGCTCCTCGGCCGCGACGCGGAGGGCGCGCCCGTGATGGATGCGCGCCGCTGCATCTCCTACCTGACCATCGAGCACCGGGGCCCCATTCCGGTGGAGCTGCGGCCCCTGATCGGGAATCGCATCTACGGCTGCGACATCTGCCAGGAGGTGTGTCCCTTCACGCAGCGCTTCGCGGAAGCTCCCACCGAACCCGCGTATGCGGCGCGCGGGCCGGGGGAGCGGCCGGTGGGCGTGGAGGCGCTGCCCGGTGAAGCGACGCCGTCGTTGCGGGGGCGCCCCGACGTTCCTGCGGAAACGCCCGGGCGGGTGCATGCCCATCCGGGCACGGACGCCCCGTTGCTGGTGGAGCTGATGCGGATGACGCGGGACGAGTGGGACGCGTTCACGCGGGGGAGTGCGATCCGGCGGGTGGGATTCGCGGGTTTCAGGCGGAATGTGGCGGTGGCGATGGGGAACTGGCTGGCGTCCGCAGACGAGCCCCCGAGTGAGGCGGTGGCTGTGTTGCAGGACGCGCTCGAGGACGAGGAGCCAGTGGTGCGGGAGCACGCGGCGTGGGCGCTCGGAGGAGCAGAAGACAACTGAACCAGAGGACGCATCCGCGGCTACCGACGGCGGGACTCCGTCCAAGGGTTCGGTGGTGGCTTTCCTCAAGAGAGTCCATGGAGCGCGCTTGGATTGGATCCATGCAGCGCATATCGCGAGCTCCGTGAGCACATCCAGATTCCATACACAAGGAAGAGGCAACCTGATATTCCTGGTGCGAGGCGCGCCCACCCTCCCCCGCAGGAGCCGTGATGGAGAGTGCGAGGGCGCCGGGTGGGTTTTGGGGCCGAGGCCCCGCTCACTCGCTGTCCTGCTCCGGTGGCGCGAGGACGGAGGTGGGTGCCCTATGGCTCGCCACCCGCCGGTGGGTGAGGTGTCCGGCGATCCCCGCCGCTAGCCTGCCGAGCCCGATCAGCCAGATCTCCTGCTCCACCCAGAATGCCAGCCCGAGACAACCGACCAGCCCCACCGCAGGCCCCCAGCGTGGATACCGTCGCTGGTCCGCGGGCAGCCGCAGCGGGCCAGGTTCGTGATCGCGTAGTAGACCAGCACGGTGAACGCACTGAACGACCATGTTGTGCGTACGTCGCCGAGCGCGGCGATCCCGGCGATGAGCAGGCCTCAGGCCCATACCGAAGCGACCGGGCTCGCCCGCTCCCCATCGATGCGCGCCAGGAGGTCGGGAGCGTCGCCGCGACGGGCCATCGCGAGGAGCACGCGGGAGAGGCCGAGCACGAGGTTCAACAGCACGCCGGCCATCGCGGCCACGGCGGCCGCCCCCAGCGTCCAGGCGAGCCACGGCCGCTCGTGTGCCTCGGCCACGCGCTCGAGCGGGGCCGCGGTCCGCTCCGCCGCCTCACCGAACCCGTCGGCACCCAGGCCCCCGACGCCCGAGGCGGCCACGCCCAGGTACAGCACGGTGACCACGCCCACCGTCAGGAGGATCGCACGTGGAATCACCTGCCCCGGATCCCGGACCACTTTGCCCAGCGTGGCGATCCGGCCGTACCCGGTGTACGCGACGAACGTCAGGGTACTCCCGTGGAGGAGCGCACCCACGCCCCCGACGCCGCCTCGTTCCGGGAGCAAGGGAGTGAAGCGCGAGAGCCCGTCCGAGGGGGGGACGGGAAGCGCAGTCGCAACGAGAAGGACCAACCCGAGGAGCGCCGTGCCGACCACCAGGGCATTGCTCCGGTTCGACCGGCGGATCCCGCCGGCCACAGAGCCCGTGATCGCGATCGTCCCGGACACGGCCACCACCCCGTGCCAGCCTCCTCCGTCCACCCCGAGCGGATCGAGCAGGTATCCCGCGAGGCTCAGGGCGGCGGTCGTTGCGGACGCGCTCTTCGCGAGCATGAACATCAAACCGGCAGAGAACCTGCCGCATCGGCCTCCCCGCGTGTCCCCTGCTCGCGGCCCTCTTCAGGCCCAGTTCGACCTCGATCAGCCCCCGGCCTTCGATCTCGCGGCTCCTGAGCCCATCCCGGAGTTCGAGTTCGATCAGTCTACTCCCCCTGACTGGGAGTTCTGAGAGGCAGGACCCGGCCCCTTCCGCGCGCCCCCGGTGGCCGTCTCCCCCCGCCCTCCCAGCATCCTTCGGGCCCCGGTTCCCATGGCGCCTCGTCCACCTCCGCTCCGGCCGCTCTCCCACGCATCCCGCGCTCACGACCGGCCCCTCCATCCCCGACTCTTCGGCACCTTGCACGGCCAGATGCCGCACCCCATCGTCTCTCCGCACCTCAGAGGGCCTTTGAAGTTCCTATTCCTTGACAGAGGAACGTCTTTGCGGTGGCGGAGCAATCCGTCGAGCGCGTGAAAACGGAACGCTGCAAGCGGCGGAACGATCCACGCCGTCACATCGCGCTGGCGGTTTTCGCCGACGGCATCGATACTCTCGACAATCGCGCTCGCCGGCACAGTGTCTCTGGTGGCGTCAGCGCTGAACAGCTCGAAGTCAGCCACCAGACTGCCTGACGCCGAAGGAACGCGTGTCTTCCCCCCCCACACCGTACGCCATGCCTCGTCGCCGCCACTCGCTCCTCGCCATTGCCCCGGCCGTCGTCCTGCTGGCGCCGCTCGCCGCCGGCGCGCTGCACGCGCAGGCGGCCCGCGACGCCGCCTGGGACGCCACGCGTCCGCGCGGCACCACGCGCGCCATCGACTTCACCGTGTCCGAAGGAACGTGGACCTCGGTGGACCTCTCGCCGGACGGAGGCTGGATCGTCTTCGACCTGCTGAGTCACGTCTATCGCCTCCCCGCGTCAGGAGGGACCGCCGTGAGCCTCACGCAGGGGAGCGGCATTGCCTCGAACTTCCACCCGCGCATCTCCCCCGACGGCAAGTCGATTGCCTTCATCTCGGATCGCGCTGGCGGGGAGTTCAACCTGTGGATCATGGACGCCGACGGCAGCAACCCGCGCGCGGTCGCGCTCGACCCCAAGCGCCGCATGCTCTTCCCGCAGTGGACCCCCGACAGCGCGTACCTGATCGTGGTCGTCGACGGCGATGATGGACTGCGCTCGCTCGTGATGTACCACCGCGACGGCGGGACGGGCGTGACGCTGGTGAAGGGAGAGGTGGGGAGGAATCCCTTCCGCCCCGCCATTTCGAGCGACGGACGCTACCTCTACTACGACGTCTACACGGCACGCCCCACCGGCTTCTGGGGGCAGGACGACGTGCTGAAGGGGGCGGTGCAGCTGCACCGCTACGACCGGCAGACCGGCGTGGTGCGCCCGATCACCGGGGGAGAGCTCGCGCAGCAGGATCGCAACTCGAGCGGCGGCGCCTACGCGGCGGAGCCAAGCCCTGATGGTCGCTGGCTCGCCTTCATGCGCAAGGTTCCGGGAGGGACGCTCGAGTACAAGGGACAGCGCTTCGGCCCGCGCAGTGCGCTGTGGCTGCGCGACCTGCGTCTGGGGACCGAGCGCCTGCTGATGGACCCGGTCGAGATGGATCTGTCGGAGGAGAGCATCCCGGTCAACGGGAGCTACCCGATGTATCGCTGGGCGCACGACGGCCAGAGCCTCGTGATCCATCAAGGCGGCAGAATCCGGCGCGTGGATATCGTGAGCGGCGCCGTCTCGACGATTCCTTTCTCGGCGCGCGTGCAGCGCACCATGTCCGAGGCCGCGCTGGCGAAGCGGCGCGTGAGCGACGCCCCATTCGACGTGCGCTTCGTCCGGTGGGGGGCGACGTCGCCTGACGGGCAGGCCGTCGTCTTTCAGGCGCTCGGTAGGCTCTGGCTCCAGCCCCTCCCCACCGGCACACCACGCCGCCTCACCCCCGTGGGCTTCGAGCCGTTCGAGTTCCAGCCTGCCTGGTCGCCCGACGGCCGCCGTATCGCCTTCACCACGGTCGATGCGCAGAATCGGGGGGCGCTCTGGACGGTGGCGGCTGGCGGTGGTGCCCCTGTGCGCCTCACGCGCGAGGTCGGGGAGTACATGAACCCCGCCTGGACGCCCGACGGTGACGAGATCGTGGTCGCCCGCGGTTCCGGCGCCTCGGCGCGTGCGTCGTCTCTCAACCGGTCGACCTGGTTCGACCTGGTGCGCATCCCGGCAGTGGGGGGAGACGAGACCGAGATCGTGCAGACGGCGCGCCGCGGAACGCGCGGTGTGGAGTTGCGCCCGTCGGTCGGCATGGATGGTCGGCTGTACTGGGCCAATGCGGCAAGCGGCGACGTGCGCGGAGTGGAGGTGACCTCGGTACGCCTGGACGGAAGCGACCAGCGGGTGCACGCCGTCGTGCGCCACGCCGACGATGCCGCCGTGGCGCCCGACGGTCGCCATGTCGCGTTCATGCAGGGGGGGAACACGTACCTCTCGCCGCTCCCCGCGGGCGTGACGGGCGCCAGCCCCCCGGTACTCGCCAAGTCCGGCGGCGCATTCGCGGCCGCCGCGCTCACCACCGAGGGGGGGCTCTACCCGCGCTGGCGTTCGGCAACGGTGCTTGACATCACCAGCAGTAACCGGGTGTACACGTACGACGCATCCAGCACGCGCACGGACACCACGACCATCACGCTCACCGCGCCGCGCGCGCTCCCCACCGGGACGATCGCCCTCACCGGCGCGCGCATCGTGACGCTCGACGAGGACGGGGTGATCCCCAGCGGAACGATCGTCGTGCGAAACGGGCGCATCGCCTGCGTGGGAAGCTGCGCCACGGCCGGCGCCGATCGCGTGGTGGACGTCGCAGGCACGACGATCATCCCCGGTTGGGTCGACATGCACGCCCACCATCACCGCGAGCACGTGGGGATGATGCCGCGCCAGAACTTCGAGTCGGCGATCTACCTCGCCTACGGCGTCACCACGACGCACGATCCGGCGCCGACCTCCAGTGCCGCCTTCCCGACCGCCGAACTGATCGAAGCGGGGGAGATGGTGGGGCCGCGCGTGTTCAGCACCGCCGAGGCAATGCGTGCCGGAGACGCCGGGCTCACCAATGACATCTCGTCACGCGCGCTGGCCGTGCATGACGTGCGGCGCCGCCAGGCCTGGGGGGCGGTGATGCTGAAGCAGTACCTGCTGCCCACACGCGAACAGCGACAGTGGGTGCTGGACGCGGCGCGCGAGGTGGGGCTGCGCGTCACCGCCGAGGGCAGCCAAGACCTCAACTACAAACTCGGGATGATCATGGACGGCCATACCGGGGGCGAGCACCTGACCGTGCAGTCGCCGCTCTACGCCGACGTGACGACCTTCATCGGGCAGGCGCGCTACTTCTATTCGCATACGCCGCTGGTCAGCGGCTATGGCGCGTGGAACGAAGAGTGGTTCTGGCAGGAGAGCCCGGTGTGGAAGGACACCAAGCAGGGGCAGTGGATTCCGTGGCGTCAGCTCATCCCGCACACACGGCGCTTCATCCAGCGTCCCGAGACCGATTACTCCAAGGACATCGTTGCTCAGCAGGTTGCCGACATCATTGCGGCTGGTGGCTACTCGGCCGTCGGGTCGCACGGGCAGCAGCCCGGCCTCGGATCGCACTGGGACGTCTGGATGCTGGCCAAGGTGACTGGGGCGATGACCGCGCTCGACGTGGCGTCGATGCACGGGGCACGCTTCCTCGGCATGGAGGAGGATCTCGGATCGATTGCCGTGGGCAAGCTCGCCGACCTGATGGTGCTCAACGCCAACCCGCTGGAGAACATCCGCCACACGGCCAACTTGCGCTACGTGATGAAGGGGGGGACGCTGTACGATGCCGGTTCACTCGACGAGATCTGGCCGCGTCCGCGCCGCTTCGGCGACGCCTGGTGGTACGTCCCGGAGATGTTCCTGGAGAGCACGAAGCCTGTGAACGGCTACGACCGGCGCTGAGCGCCGCCTCGCTGCCTGTCTGCCCTCCGTGACCTACCTGCACGCGCGGACGAGCCTCCTCTGGATGACGCTCATGCACTAGGCGCTCCTGTTTCCGGTCACCATACCCGTCACCGGGGTGGACTGCGGCTGCTGTTGCGACGCCACCCGCGCGAGCGACCTCCGCTTCCCGCAGCCGTCTGGAGTCCCTCTGGCCTCGTCATCGCGACGTTGGCCTGGGCCGCCGCCTTCGTGCAGCCACCCGATGCGCCGTGGGATGGGTGGCGATGGCCAGGGCTCATAGGTGTGATCGCGCTGCCACTCGCGGTCGAGCGGTGGCGCACCACCCGCGATCGGCGCGTGATCGGCGCTTCCCTCGTGCAGATCTGGCTCCTGATCGTGAGTGCCTGGGTGGCGGCTGCCGCCGTGAGTCCGGGAAGCGGGCTGGGTGCGTTGTAGTGCCGCGGTCACGTCCTCACAACGACCGACAGCGCGACGCGGTGTGCAGCTGGCGGACACCTCGGACTCCGGACGTCCGTGGTGGGGTCGGGATGCGCCGACGGATCGTGGTCGCCGTCGACGAAGGCCACTAGCCAGGCCCTAGCTCGCGAACGATGCCGCGGCCTGGGTGCTCCGGATCGGCGAGCTGCTGGGCGGCGCTCACCAGCGGCGCAGGGCGGCACAACTGCCTGTTCATTCGTTTCATGAATGATTATCATACACATCATGGTGCCCCAACTCACCCCACGGGTCCTGACCGCCGCCGTCCAGCGGGTCGCCCGTACGATGCCCGTCGTGGTCGTCACCGGCGCCCGCCAGACCGGGAAGAGCACGCTGGTAGCCGACTTGCTCCCCGGCCGTCGGACCTACGACTCCTTGGACGACCTCGAGGTGCGGGCACTGGCCGAGCGCAGGCCGGACGAGCTCGTGGGACGACCCGGGGCCATGGTCCTGGACGAGGTGCAGAGGGTCCCGGACCTCCTGCTCGCCGTGAAGCGAGCCGTGGACCGGGACCGGCAGCCGGGCCGCTTCGTCCTCACGGGATCGGCCAACCTGCTGCTCATGAAGTCCGTCTCGGAGTCCCTGGCCGGACGCGCGGCGTACCTGAGCCTGTGGCCGATGACGCGCCGCGAGCGACTGGGCCTCGGCCGGGCCGGCCTCTGGTCGGAGCTCCTGGAGCATCCCAGCGAGGACTGGCCCGACGTATTGGCGGGAGCGGACCCCACGGCCGCAGACTGGAGGGCGCTCGCGGCGGAGGGCGGGTATCCCGTTCCGGCTCTGAAGCACGCGGATCCGGAGGATCGTGCGATCTGGTTCGACGGCTACATCCGCACCTACCTCGAGCGTGACCTGCAGGACCTCTCTTCCATCGACAACCTGGTCGATTTCCGCCGGCTCATGGGCGCGGCGTGCCTCCGGCTGGGGCAACTCGTGAACCAATCGGAGCTCGGCAGGGACGTTCAGCTCCCACAGCCGACGGTACGCCGATGGCTCAACCTTCTCGAGGCCTCCTATCAGCTCGTGCCGGTTCCCGCGTTTGCCGTCAATCGTACGAAGCGGCTGATCAAGACGCCCAAGACCTTCTGGTCCGATACGGGCCTTGCGTTGCGCCTGGCGGGCCTCGATGCCCCCACCGGAGCGCACCTGGAGAACCTCATCCTCTCGGACCTGCTCGTCTGGCGCGATGCGGCCACGGTGGATCGGCCGGGACTCTTCTACTGGAGGACCGCCACGGGGGAAGAAGTGGACTTCGTGGTCGAGCGACGCGGCACCCTGCTGGGCATCGAGGTAAAGGCCACAACGCGGCCCCGTCCCTCCGATGCCAGGCACCTGCAGACGTTCCGCGAGGAATATGGCGATGCCGTGCGGGGGTGCGTCCTGCTCCACGCAGGGACGCACACCGAGTGGCTGGGACCCCGCATCCTTTCCGCGCCGTGGTGGAGCGTGGTCTAGCGTCCGCCAGCCACTCCTCGCCGACGCCTACCCCCTGAGCAGCGCCGCCGCGAGGAGCGTCGTGGCCACCATCCCCAGGACGGACCGGACGGTGTTCCAGCGGGTCCAACGAACCAGATAGATCCTCCAGTACTCGGCGGCTTCGGCGGTCCCAGGCGGGGAGGCCGCCAGCGCGTTGTTCATGGGAACGTTGAGGGCCGCGGTCACGCCGAACACGCCGACGACGTAGACGCCGGCCCCGATCACCGCCGGCAACCCTCCCCGTCCGTGACCCAGCAGCGTGAGCGCCGCGACCGCGACGCACACCACGGTGGTGCCCATGAAGAGCAGGAGGAAGAGCGGGTTCAGGATGCGTTCGTTGATCGTCACCATGGTGGCCGCTCCCTCCCCGTGCTGCGCCAGGGACGGCATCACCGTATTGGAGAAGATCCACAGGATGCCGGTCACCACGCCGCTGCCGACGACGGCGGCGACGGTCAGCGCGTCCGCGAGTCCGTTCACGCCGCCGTCCTCCAGGCCCCTGACGCCGCCGCGGCCCGCGCCCACTCGTCTACGCCGCGGGCGGGACGCCCCAGGGCACGCTCAACGCCGTCCACCACGTGCGCGTTGCGTCCGTCGAGCACGGTGGAGAAGAGATAGTCGAGCATCCACGTAACCTCCTTCGGCGCGCCGGACCGGCGAACCTCCGCCAGGAACGCGTCGTGAGGCACTTCGACGTACGCGATGTCCCGTTCGAGCGCCTCCGAGAGCTCCCTGGCGAGCTGCGCGAACGTCAATGCCCGTGGACCGGTCACCTCGTAGATCTCGCCCGCGTGCCCGGGCCGGGTCAAGGCGGCGATCGCCACCTCGGCGATGTCGTCGGCGTCCACGAACGGCTCGGGCACATCCCCTCCCGGAAGCGTGATCCGGCCATCGAGCACCATTCCGGCGAAGGCGCCCTCCGAGAAGTTCTGGAGAAACCAGCTGGCACGAACGACGGTCCACTCCAGGCCGCTCGCCTGGACGATCCGCTCACACGCCTGCGCTTCCGGCTCGCCCCGCCCGGAGAGGAGGACGAGGCGCTTCACCTCGTGGGACCGGGCCCGATCCACGAGCGCCTGGATGGCGTCGGTCGCGCCCGGCATCGCCAGATCCGGCGCGTAGCTGATGTAGACGGCCTCGGCGCCCCGCAGGCAGGCGTCCCAGCTCTGCTCGTCGTCCCAATCGAACGGCGGAGTGGCGCTGCGCGAGCCGATGCGGACGGGAAGGCCGATGGCGGCCAGGCCCGCGGCGATCCTGCGGCCGGTCTTGCCGGTGCCTCCGAGCACGAGGATCGGACCGGAGGGCGTGGGGGTCGTCGACGGAGAGGTGTGCATGATCTGCTCCTGTTCGGGTGAGGAGTACAGACCCAAGCTGTACGGGAATCCCCGCCCCGCTCTCGACCTCAGGCGACAGATGTCTTGACCCGGCGCGCCACGATCCGGCGGCCCTGTCACGGTGGGGAGGACGGCGCGTCCGGCCCCGCGCCGTCGCGATACGCGCCCGGGGTCAGACCGGTCCAGCGCTTGAAGGCTCGCGTGAAGGCGCTTTGATCGGAGAAGCCGGTCATATACGTGGCCTCCGACAGCGTCGCCGCGTCCGGATCCTGGAGCAGTCGGAGCGCCAGGCGCCGGCGCGCCTCGTCCACGAGCGTCTGGAAGGAGGTCTCCTCGGCCCCGAGGCGACGCTGGAGCGTACGTCCGCTCATCCCCAGCTCGCGAGCGACGTCCGAAAGGGTCGGTACACCGCCGCTGAGGGACGTGGCCACCCGGTCGAGCACGCGCCGCTCCAGCGGAATCGTATCGTCGAGCGAGCCGACCTCGGCGTCGAGGAGCGTGTCGAAGAACCCCGCGATGCTGGCATCCCCCACGCGATTCGGGGCGTCGAGCGCCCGGGTCGACACCCGAAGCGCATCGCGGTCCGACCCGAAATGCACCGGACATCCGAAATGGGCCTCGTGACCGGCCGCGTCGCGCGGCGCCCGATGCTTGAGGAAGACTGCCTCGGGATGGAAGGGTTCGGACGCGACTTCCCGACTGATGGCCAGGATGCTCGCGAGCGTGGCTTCGTTGGAGAGCCGCATCCCGAGGCGTCGGTCGCCCTGCCGATGCAGATGCATGTACGCGCCTCCGAAGCATTCCTCCACCGAATAGAAGGACACGCTCGTCAACACGAGTGCGTAGCGTTCCGCCCGCGCGAAGGAACCCCGCAGGGTCGGAGCCGACTTCCAGGCGAATCCGAACGGCCCGTAGTCGTCCGCCCGCATCGAGGCGCCCACGCGGAGCGGGAGGGTGGTGGGATCGGCATCCACAGCGGCGGCTTCCTCGAACAGCCGGTAGTAGTCGTCATCGCGGATCATGAGGGAAGGGTCGGGCTCCCCGGCCGCATCGAGGCCGACGAGGCGCAGGAGCTCGTGCGCGACGTCCGGTGGACCGACCTGCCCAGCGACCTTCCGTGAAAAGAGCGATGTGATCCTGCCCATGCGCCGACCCTCCTTGCGGACGCGTCTCAGCCCATCGGTTGCGCGAAGGTGAGGTCGATTCGGTGCGGGTCCCGGATCGCGAACTCGCGCGTGCCGTAGTGGGTGGCATGCAGGTGCGTCCGGCGCAGCTCGCGCAGGCGATCCTTGGCCAGCTTCTTCAGGTGTTCGTGGGACGGTCGTGCAGGAAGCTCGCGCGCAGCCATGGGATACCCCTCCTTCCGCTGTGCCCGGGTCCGCGATCTCGGGCTGGAAGTCAGGGTGACGACGGGCCGGTACAGCAGGACGGGTGGGTTCGACCCTTCACGCGGACCGTCGGCCGCCCGTGCGCGGCTCGCGCGCCAACATAGGCGTTCGGCGCTACGTGTCGCCAGATCGGGGAAGAACGGTGCGCGCGTAGCCTCCGCGGGTGGCGCGGGTCGTAGGCGGGCGTTCGGCGGCGCGCGGACAAGGGTACCCGTGTGCGGCGCGGGCCCGCTCCTCCGAGGGGGATCGGTGGATCGGGCCCCGCGCCGCAGGCGCACCTCACCTCGCCTGGTGCCGCTCCAGACGGTCCACGGGCAGTCCGCTGGGAACCGCTTCGGGGATCCAGTGCTCGAGCGCGTCGGCGCTCGGGTCCGTCAGCGCATGCAGGAATGAGAGCAGCGCGTCCACCTCGACATCCGACAGCCGGACCGGCCGTAGCTCGGATGCCCGCGCCATTCGGGCCCGGAGCGAATCGTCCTGCTGCACCCACCCGTCCCGCTCGAGGAACCGGAGCGTACGTCCGGAGGAGAGCGGACGCTGGTCCAGTCGTGAGCCGCTGCCTGTCAGCTCCCACACCTCCGTCAGGGAAGGCAGCAGGCTCTCCGGGAGACGGTAGGCTTCCACGCTCGCCACCGCATCGAGGTGATGGCGCACGGTGGCTTCGAGAGTCGTGAACGTGCCGGCGTGTCCCCAAGGCCCCGTCAACGCCACGTTGCGCAGCGAAGGAGTCAGGAACCGGAAATCGTCCGCCGGACGGCCCGTCACCCGCCCGCGACCGAAGTCCTCCAGGAAGGCCTTCTCGCCGCTCCTTCCCCAATAGCGACCGTCGTGGCCGTCTCCCTTTCCCGGGCCGATCTGCGGCATGGCGATCGCGTGGAAGCCATGATCCGTCTGGAACGTGCCGCGGTGACAGCCTGCGCATCCTGCCTTGCCGTAGAACAGATCCATACCCCTACGCTGCGTCGTGTCGAGCGCCGTGCTGTCACCCCGCAGGAAGGCATCGAACGGGCTGCGGTCCGAACGAAACGCCACGGTCTCGAAGGCTGCGATCGCGTTGGCGGCGTCCACGAACCGGATATCCGCGGGGGACCGGATCCGATCCGGGAACGCAGTGCGGAACAGGCGGACGTAGTCGGGCTCCTCGCGGAGCCGCTGCGCCAGGCGCTCCCAACCACCGTCCGGTCCGCCCATCCGACCCGCCCAGACGGCGTCGGCGATCTCGTTCTCGCCGGGCTGACCCGCCATCTCCACGGACGAACCCACGGGGAACATGGCCTGGGCGGCGAGCACGCTCTCCAGGCCCCGCGGCAACTTCCACCGGGCCGGTGTGACGAATCCGCCTTCGTAATGTCCCTCTGGATCGCTCTCCACGCGCCCGTCGTGGAAGAGCCGTTCGAACTCGAGCGCCCCGAGGTTGAACAGCGCCGGCGCGTTGCGCGGCACCCGCCCGTGGACGGAGCCCGCCCCCTCCCCGCCGACGGTGCGCGCGGGCCCGACACCCTCGCCACCCTCTCCCCACCCCAGCGCCAGTCCGTCGGCGCTGGCGAGCGAGGGATGATGGCAGGTGGCGCAGGAGATGTTGCGGTTTCCGCTCAGGAGCTTGTCGAAGAACAACAGCCGCCCGAGCTCCACGACGTCGGGAGGCGGTGCGCCCGCGTGCAGGTAGTCGGCGTCCACGGCGGGGGACGGGAGTTGGAGACCCGGCGTCCGCGGCGCCCCCGGAGCCGCGAACGCCGCGGCTCCGAGGGTTCCCACGGCGAGCAGCAGGCCGCGTAGGATCACGAACCGATCCATGAGGCTCACCCGATCCCATCGCGGTTGGGCAACATCACGAAGAGCGGAATATGCGCATTGTACCCGAACTGGCCGGGGTGACCGCCCCAGGTGCGGCCGTCGCTGTGGTAGTTGACCGCGATCATGGAGGTGGTCCACACGTCGGACATCTGCAGGCAGGGACGGAAGCGGTGGTGGAACGACGCCGACCCGTCCGCGTCCGCCCGGAACGCGCTCTCCGAGCCGTCGCGCGCGCCGAGCGGGAGATCCAACGTGCCGGTGAAGGGCACGGGCGGCGGGATGGCGATGAAGGCATGCCAGAGGGTATAGACGCCGTTCGGGACCAGGCCGCTGAAGCGCAGGTCCAACGTCCCCTCTCCCTCCTGGCAGGTGTAGCGGCCCGAGCCCTGGTGGCGCAGCCATTCACCGAGCGTAAGCCCGAGCGGCGCTCCCTTGGGCAGCGGTCCCACCGCGTCCGGATTGAACGGGTCGTGGGGCGCGGGGCGGGCGGCCTTGTACAGCGGGGCCGCGAGGTCGTGGTCGCCCTTCGTGACGCGGAACACCTCGCCTGAGCCGGGGGCGCGTTCCAGGTAGACGTCCTGCTCGGGCAGGTCCATGTCCAGATGCGTGGCAAACGCCAGCTCGATCGAGGTGGCAGTATCGGGGGTGGCGGAAGACCGGAAGGACGGCACCTCATCCGCGCCCGAGGCGCCGGCGAGGACGAGGAGTGCCGCCGCGAGGGCGGAGCGCGGCGAGCTTGCGAGATCGGCAATGGAACCCATGGAGAGCCTCCAGACGAAGCCGTGATGATCGTGGGTGACGTCTCGGCGGGGCGCCGGGATCCGCGAACCATCGCGACCGTGATCCACCGCGGAGACGCACAAGGTCCCACGCCTGGAGCCGCGCCATCAGTACCAGGCGACGGTTCTTCGGACGGGCGTGCGCCGGGAGGGCGACCCGGCCGGAGTGGGGAGGCGCACCCTGTCCGCGGTCAGTCCACGAGGGCACCTTGAGCGGGTGGGTGCCGCAGCGGTCGCAGCGAGCGTCGACGCAGCCATCGGAGAAGGCACGGCACGCGGCCATGGCAACGGGACCGTCCCGTCGCTGGCCCTTGGCCCGACTCGGGAAAGACGATGCACGAACCTCTGGACGACATCGCGGTGCGGGTGCTGGGCTCCTTGATCGAGAAGGAGCTCACCACGCCGGACAACTACCCCCTCACCCTCAAGGCGCTGACGGCGGCCTGCAATCAGACGTCGAGCCGCGATCCGGTCATGGAGCTGGACGACGACACCGTGCGTCGCGCCCTCGAGCGGCTCGCCCAACGCACGTTCGCGCGGGGCATCCACCGGGGGGACGCCCGCGTCAAGCGCTATCGGCAGGAGATCGGGGAGCGCCTGCACCTGCACCGGCCCGAGTTGGCGGCGCTCTCGGTCCTGATGCTGCGGGGACCGCAGACGGCGGGGGAGATCCGGACCCGGACCGGGAGAGCCTTCGAGTTCGTGGATCCCAGCCACGTCGAGATCACCCTCGACGCCTTGGCCGCCCTGGACCCTCCCCTCGTCACCACCTTGCCGCGACGTCCCGGCCAGAAGGAGGTCCGCTACGCGCACCTCCTGGCAGGACCTCCGGCGGAGGAGCAGCTTGATCCGTCCGCACCCCGCGCGACGTCGGGGCCTCCGCCACGTGCCGATCGGATGGGGGAGCTCGAGCAGGAGGTCGCGGCCTTGCGGGAGGAGGTGGCCGAGCTGCGAGCGGAGCTGCAGGCGTTCCGGCAACAGTTCGAATAGGCGCGCGACCAGCCGGGCCGCCCGCGGCTGGATGGCGGAGCGCCGGTGTCGAGATCGGTCGAGCTCGATCGTCGTGAGGGTAGGAGGGCGGACGCCCTCCCTGAAGGACGGTGCGGCCGGATTCCGGCCGCGCCCGTGACTTCCACCAGGGGGAACCCAGCCATGCGGTACGCGCTCCGCTCGCTCCTGAAGTCGCCCGGCTTCTCCTTCCTGGTGGTCCTCACCCTGTCCCTGGGCATCGGTGCGACCACGGCGGTCTTCTGCGTCTTCCGTGGCGTGTTGCTGCGGCCGCTCCCCCACGAGGGTGGAGATCGGATCGTGTACCTCCAGCAGTCCGCCGCCAAGGCGGGCATGGACGACGTGAAGTTCTCGGTCCCGGAGATCATCGACTTCCGCGAGGGTGTCGCCGCCCTGGACGAGGTCGCGGAGTTCTCGGCGATGCCCTTCACGATGCTGGGTACGGGCACACCCACCGAGGTGCGCGCGGGGGTCGTCAGCGCCAACTACTTCCAGGTCATGGGCTTGAGTGCCGTCCTGGGGCGCGTCACCGGACCTGGGGACGCCGGCCCGGCCGCTGACCCGGTCATGGTGCTCACCTGGGAGTACTGGCACCGCGCCTTCGGCGGCGATGCCGCGGTGCTCGGTCGCACGGTGGAGATGAACGGCCGGGCGACGACCATCGTCGGGGTGGTGGAGCCGGCCCCGCCCTTCCCGGGCGAGACCGACGTGTTCGTGAACCTCGTGACCAGCCCGCACCACATGGCGGCGGAGATGGTGCATGGCCGTTCCCACCGCATGGACGACGTCTTCGCACGACTGGCGCCGGGCGCGGACATCGATGCGGCGCGGGGCCAGCTCGCGCTCGTGTCGCAGCGCATGTACGAGGACCATCCGGAGAACTACGACGCAGCCGCGGGCTACGAGGTGAGCGTCACCCCGCTGCGCGAGGCCCTGGTGTCCCGGGCGCGCACGACCCTGTACCTGCTGATGGCCGCCGCCGGGCTCCTGCTGGTGGTCACCTGTGCCAACGCGGCCAACCTGGTCCTGACCCGCAACCTGCGACGCGACCGCGAGTTCGCGGTCCGCTGGGCGCTGGGTGCAGGGCGCGCCGGACTGCGCCGGATCCTGCTGCTCGAGTGCGGGCTCCTGGTGGGGGTCGGTGCGGTGCTCGGCCTCGGGTTCGCCTATCTGGGGCTGGGCCTGCTGGTGAGCTTCGCGGGACGCTTCACCACCCGCGCCACCGAGATCCAGATGGATCCCGCCGTACTGGCCTTCACCACGCTCGTCGCGTGCCTGGCCGCGGTGGCCTTCGCGTTCGCGCCGGGTCTGCGTGACCGGGACGCCGCCGGCGCCGCACTCACCCGCTCCGGCTCCCGCACCACGGGCGGGAGTCGCCGCCTGCAACGCGGGCTGGTCGTCGCGCAGGTGGCGGCCAGCGTCACCGTCCTCACGGCGGCTGGCCTGCTGGGGCGCACGCTCCTGGTGCTCAACGCCGTCGATCCCGGGGTCGAGGTGGCGAACACCCTCACGCTCGAGGCACCCTCGACCCTCGAGGGCCAGGCCCCCGGAGAGGTGGTGGCCCTGCAGGAGGAGATGGTTCGTCGGATCGCGGCGCTTCCCGGCGTCGACGACGTGGGCGTGGGGCTGAGCGTCCCGCTGCGAGGCACGCTGGTCACGCTGGAGATCAAGGCGGAGGGACGGCCGCCGCTCCCGGGCGAGCCCATCCCGCTCGCGGAGTACCGCACCGCGACGCCGGACTTCTTCGCTGCGGCAGGCATGGAGATCCTGTCCGGGCGCGGGTTCGCCGCGACGGACGAGGCAGGCAGCGCACGGGTGGCCGTCATCAACCAGGCGCTCGCCGAGCGGTTGTTCGGCGAGGACGATCCACTCGGACGCCGGGTCACGTGGACCGGTCAGGTGCTCTCCGCCATCGGCATGCAGGAAGATTGGCGCACGATCGTGGGCGTAGTGGAGAACACCCGCGACGCCGGCCCGGATCAGCCGCCGCCGCCGACCCTCTTCCAGCCGCTCACCCAGAACGACCTCGCCTACTACCCGGGGGCCTTCGTGATCCGCGCGGAGCAGGCCCCGAACCTGGCCCCGCAGGTGCAGCGCATCATCAACGAGATGGCTCCGGAGCAACCGGTGCTGCGCATCGCGTCCCTGGAGGAGATCCGGCAGGAGCGGATCGCGGCCGAGCGTCTGAACACGTTCCTGGTGGGGATCCTGGGGCTGTTGGCCCTCGTCATCGCGGCGGTGGGGCTGGCCGGGATCCTCTCGTTCCTGGTGAGCGAGCGCACGGCCGAGATCGGGATCCGCATGAGCCTCGGCGCGGACGCGCGCAAGGTCCTGGGCATGGTGCTCCTGGACGGCGCGACGCTGCTGGCGGTGGGCAGCGCGCTGGGTCTGTTGGGATCGTTCGCGGTGACCCGGCTGCTCCAGGGCCTGCTGCACGGGACGGAGGCGGGGGACCCCCGCACGCTGGCGGCCGTGCTCCTGGTGATGACGGCCGTGGGTCTCGCGGCGACCGCGGGCCCGGCGCTGCGCGCGGCCCGCGTGGATCCGATGCAGGCGATCCGGCGGGAGTGAGCGGAGGAGGGTGCCCCTACCACCGGGCATCTACGTCTCGGAAGGCTATTCGCTCGTGGAGGAGGAGCCGCATCACAGCTTCGGCCACGACCTGGTGGGTCAGAACTGGGAGTTGAGCCTCTGAGGGGGGCGTCCGCTGCCTCTCCCGCGCCCGGCGCGGCCGCCTTTCGCAACCTTTCGCCCGTTCCCCCTGTCGATAGGGGACGAGAAGTGCACGTCGTGTCCATTTATCACACAGTGTATAATAAATGGATGCAGGAACAGGGAGGGGCGGGGACGGGGCGCCGCGGAGGTGGGCACGGCTGCTGGGTCGGCTGCTACCCGTGGATCAGCGCGACGCGGCGCTGGGAGACGCGGAAGAGGAGTTCCGTCAGGTGCAGGAGCGGGAAGGCCGGGCCGCTGCCCGCCGCTGGTACCGGAGGCAGGTGCTGCGATCGGTGATCCCGTGCGTGGCGCACAGGCTGCGCACAGGAGCGGCCCTCTGGGGACAGTCCGAACGGGAGGGGGAGAGGATGCGGGCATGGGGGCAGGACATCCAACTGGCCTTACGATCGCTCCGCCGGCGACCGGGATTCGCGGTCACGGTGCTGGTCACCCTGGCTCTGGGTGTGGGTGTGACCACCGCGTTGTTCGGGGTCTTCCGCGCCGTCTTCCTCGAGCCTCTGCCGCTCCCCGATTCGGACGAGCTGGTGGTGGTGATGGAGCAGGCGGGCTTCGGCTGCTGCGGGCCGGCCTCCGGTCCCGACTACCTCGACTGGGTGCAGCGCAACCGGACCTTCGAATCCCTTGCGGCGCTGAACCCGGGGCCCTTCACGCTCACAGGACAGAGCGAGCCTGAACGCGTCTACGGCACCTACGCGACCGCGAGCGCCTTCGACGTCGTGGGCGTGGCCCCCGCCATGGGCCGGCCGCTCCTCCCCGAGGACCAGACCGCGGGCGGTGTGGTCGTGTTGAGCCACACCCTCTGGCGCGACGCCTTCGGCGGCCAGCCGGACGTGTTGGGCCGCACCCTGGAGCTGGACGGACGACCGCACGAGATCGTGGGCGTGATGCCGGAGGGGTTCGACATCCCCTCTCCCTGGTCACAGCTCGGTCAGCTGCGGGTCTACGTCCCCTTCCTGAACGAGCGGCTGGAGGGCGACCGGGGAAGCCACGGCTTCCCGGTGGTGGGTCGCCTCGCGGAGGGCGTCTCGAAGGAGACGGCGCAGGCGGACATGGACCGCGTCATGCGCGAGCTGGCGGTCGAATATCCCCAGACGAACGCGGACCGCAGCACGAAGATCTTCACGGTGCACGAGTACCTCTACGGTGCCGTCGGGACCCAGCTCGGAATGATCCTGGGCGCGGCTGCGGTCGTGCTGCTCATCGCCTGCGGCAACGTCGCCGGGCTCCTCCTGGCGCGGGCGGCCGGGCGTGAGGGCGAGCTGGCCGTGCGCTCCGCGTTGGGCGCCACCCGCCGGGCCGTGGTACGCCTGCTCTTTTCCGAGGCCCTGGTGCTGGCCGTCTCCGGTGGGGTGCTCGGGCTGCTGTTCTCCCTGCTGGCGCTGGATGCCTTCAAGGCGCTGCTGCCGCCCACGATCCCGCGCGTGGACGCGATCGCCATCGACGGGTGGGCACTCGGATTCGCGCTCGGCGTCTCGGCGCTCACGGCGCTGGTCTTCGGGATGCTGCCTGCGCTGCTGGCTTCGCGGACAGATCTGGCGGGTGTGGTCAAGGAAGGTGGGTATGCCACGCTCGCCCCCCGCAAGGAGCGCATGCGCAACGCCTTCATCGTCGGCCAGCTCGCGCTGGGGCTCGTGCTCGCCAATGGTGCCGCGCTCCTGGTGCAGAGCTACGCCGCCCTGCGCACGCAGGACTTCGGATTCCAGACCGAAGGCGTCATCACCATGGCGGTGAGCCCGGCGGGCCCTCGCTACGAGGAGGGCGCCACGCGTGCGGCGTTCCTGGACCGGGTCCGGGAGCAGGTCGCCGGGATCCCGGGCGTGGTCTCCGTCGGGACGACGACCCGTCTCCCCCTCTTCGGCGGCAGCAACGGCAACGTCTGGGTGGAAGGCACGCCGCCCCGGCAGAACGACGGCGAAGGCCCACTCGTCGAGGTGGCGGGTGTCACCGGTGACTATTTCGCCGCCATGGACATCCCGCTGCTCGCGGGACGAGTGCTCCAGCCCCAGGACTCGGCCGAGAGCGCCATCGGGGTCGTGATCAACCAGCGCTTCGCGGACGTGGCCTGGCCGGGCGAGGACGCGTTGGGCAAGCGCTTCAGCTTCAGCGACGATCCGCCGCAGTGGCTGAGCGTGGTCGGCGTGGTGGGGGACGTGAAGCAGTGGGGGCCGGAGCAGCCTCCGCAGGCGCAGCTGTACGCTCCCTACGTGCACGGGTGGTCGTCGTCGGCCTACCTGACCGTGCGCACCGCGGGCGACCCCGCACCGCTGGTCGCGCAGGTCCGGCAGGCGATCCTCGCCGTCGATCCGTCCGTGCCGCCGTCGGACGTCCGCATGATGGGCGAACGGGTGGACCGCACCTTCGCACAGCGGCGCTTCTACACGACCCTGGTCGGCCTCTTCGCGGTCGCCGCCTTGTTCCTCGCCGCCGCCGGCGTCTACGGCACGATCTCCTATTTTGTGGCGCGCCGGACGCGCGAGCTCGGGATCCGCATGGCGCTGGGTGCGGGACGGACGGGCATCGTGGGTCTGGTGGTGCGCCGGGGCGTGCGGCTGGCCGCGGTGGGCGTGGCCTTGGGACTGCTCGGGGTCTGGGCCAGCACGCGTGTGCTCGAGGGCCTGGTCTACGAGATCCGGACGCTGGACCCGCTCACACTGATCGCGGGCGGGCTGGTGCTCGCCCTGGTGGCGGTCTCCGCGTCGGCGATCCCCGCGGCGCGCGCGGTGCGGGTGCCGCCTACGGAGGCGTTGCGGAGCGAATGATCGGAGAGCACGTGGGATCGGGAAGGCGGTGCGCGGCCCGTGAAGGAACGGCGACGCATGGGTGAGTTCGAGCAGCTGGTCCTGTTGGCGCTGCTCCGTCTGGACAACGACGCCTACGGCATGGAGGTGCGCGAGCAGATCGAGCTGCGCACCGGGCGCGACATCTCGTACGGAGCGGTCTACACGACGCTGGACCGGCTGGAATCGAAGGGCTTCGTCGCGCACCGGCTCGGCGAGCCCACGCCCGAGCGCGGCGGCCGGGCCCGGAAGTACTTCCGCGTGCTGCCGGAGGGAAGGCGGGCGCTCCGGGACGCGCGGGAGACGCTGGCCGTGATGTGGGAGGGGGTGCGGTTGTAGCGGCGTCGGCTCGAACCGCGACGACTCGGGCGGGCGACGGGTCGGGCTGGCGACCGGCCGGGCTCCTCGACGTCCGCGCGCTTCGACGTCCGGGTTCGCGATGGCGCGAGGGTGCCCGAGGCGCGATGCTCACGGGCCGGACGCCCGGGGGTGGGCCGCGCCGGAAGACGACCGCAGCGGGAGAGGGAGCGTGGGACACGAGACCGTTGGGGACGGCTGCGTGGGCACGCGTCTGACCGCCGTCGGGAGAGCCGCCGGGGTGAGCGGAACCCGCACGGCGGTCACGAGGCGCCTGGCGCGCGCGGCCGTGTGGTCGGCGCTGGCCGGGATCGGCTGCTCGAACGGGGCGCCCGACGCGTCCGCCAACGGGGACGCGCCCGTGGGGACGGTCGAGGCCGCCCCCGCCGGCGAGCGCTCCTGGATGCCCGCCGCTCCGCGTCTGCACCACACCCACCTGAACACGCTCGATGCCGACGCCGCCATCGCCTGGTACCGGACCGTGTGGCCGAGTGGCGGGCGGGGTGAACTGGCCGGCCATCCGGCCTTCATGACCGACGTCCCCGTGCTCTTCACCGAGGTCGATGCCCCTCCGCCCGGCGGGTGGGACGATCGCCTGCGTCGCGCGGCGCCGCAGAGCGCCTTCTGGCACATCGGCGCGTTCGTGAACACCACGGATCTGTTCGAGGATCTTCTGAGCCGAGGGGTCGACGTGCTGCGCCTGTTCGTGGGCCCGGACGGCGACGCCCGCGTGCTGCGATCGGGTCAGACGCCTTACGAGGGCACCCGGACCGCCGCCCAGCTGGATTCCCTGGGCGCGGCGGCAGGCGTGTCCGAAGCCCGTCCCGGAGGCTTCGGCTACCTGGTCGGGCCCGACGGGGCCCTGGTGGAGATGACCGGAGGGCCGACCACCACCGCCTCGTTCAGCCACGTCCACCTCTTCCACGAGCAGCCCGTCTGTGCGGCGGAATGGTACGTGGAGCACCTGGGCATGACGCTTCCGCCCCCGCGCGAGGGCGCTCCCTCCGCCGAGGCGACGGACTGGACGGCCGCCGACTGCGCGACGGCCGATCGCGGTGAGCCGGGGTGGCCGTCGCTGGAGGCCGTGGGCACCATCCGCAGCCCGCGGGCCACGATCGTCTTCGACGGAGGATCGATCGGGTTCTACGCCCGGCAGTGCGACCGCGCGCGCTGCGGGACGGACGCGGCGCTGGTCCCTTCGCGGGGCCAGGTGCTCGATCACGTCGCGTTCGAGGTCGCGGACCTGGACGGGTTCGCCGATCACCTGCGAGGTGCCGGCATCCCGACCGAAGGGCCCTACGCCTTCGGGGAGACCCGGGCGCTCATGGTCGTCGGCCCGGATGGCCTCTCCATCGAGCTGGTCGAGGGGTCGGGGCCGGAGGGGCGTCCGAGGGGTCGGTAGCCGGGGCTCGTAGACATACATTGCACCGCAATGTATACTACCTCTATGCATCGCCCTTTCCGTGCCGGCCGGACCCTGGACCGGTTCCTCGACGCCTCGATCCTGGGCGCCCCCCCCCGTCCATGAGCATCAACAAGGACCTGGTGGCGGCCTCCTCCACCCCCCTGGTGCTGGCCATCCTGGCCGAAGGGGACAGCTACGGCTACGCCATCCTCCAACGGGTGCGGGAGCTGTCCGGTGGGGCGTTGGAATGGACGGACGGGATGCTGTATCCCGTCCTCCACCGATTGGAGCGGGCGGGGTTGATCGAATCCCGGTGGGAGAAGGCGGACACCGGTCGGAAGCGGAAGTACTACCGGGTCACGCGGGATGGCCTGGAGCAGCTCGACGAAGAACGTCGTCAGTGGCGTGCGGTGGACGAGGCCCTGCAGCGGGTGTGGTCGGCGATGGTCGGCCTGACGCACGGCGATCGATCGACGCCTCCCCTCCTTCTCCCGGCCTGACCATGCCCTCCGATCCGTCCCCGCCCTCCGCGGACCGCGGCCTCGAGCTCCAGATCGAGGCCTGGCGCGCCCACCTGCGGCGCAGTCGTGCCATCAGCGCCCAGGACGCGACCGAGCTCGAGGACCACCTCCGCGAACAGATCGACTCGCTCGCCGAACGGGGTCTCGCCGAGGACGAAGCCTTCCTCGTGGCCGTCAAGCGCATCGGGGCCATCGACGCGCTGACGCGCGAGTTCGCCCAGGAGCACTCGGATCGGTTGTGGAAGCAGCTCGTCCTGTCCGGCGAAGGTGGTGCCTCCGACACCGAGGGACGGATGGGCCCCCGCCGCATGTGGGTGGCGCTGGGCCTGGCCGTGGCGGCGGCGGTGGCCATGAAGCTGCCTTCGTTGTTCGGCGTCCCCCTCGATCCGGACGCCGATCTCTTCTACCCGCTCCACTTCAGCTTCTTCACCCTGCCGTTCATCGTCGCGTACTTCGCGTGGGAGCGGCCGCTCGGCGCCCGCGCCCGCGCGGGCCTCGTGGGTGCGTTCCTGGTGGCGGCGCTGCTGGTCAACGCCTACCCGTTCGTCACCGAGGCGGCGCGGCAGCCCGCGGATACGCTGCTCCTGACGGTGTTGCACCTGCCGATCCTGCTCTGGATGGCCGTGGGCTTCGCCTACGTCGGTGGTCACTGGCGCGGCAACGAGCGCCGCATGGACTTCATCCGCTTCACCGGCGAGACGTTCATCTACTTCGTCTTGATCGGCCTCGGCGGGGGTGTGCTGATCGGGATGACCTTCGTCCTGTTCGAGGCGATCGGCATCGACGTCGAGCCTGCCGTGCAGGGCTGGATCCTGCCGTGTGGGATCGCCGGCGCGACGGTGGTGGCGAGCTGGCTGGTGGAGGCGAAGCAGAGCGTCATCGAGAACATGGCGCCCGTGCTGGCGCGCATCTTCGTGCCGCTGTTCACGCTCGTCCTGCTGGCGTTCGTCGGCACCATGGCGGCGACCGGCCGGGGCATCGACGTGGAGCGCGAGATCCTGATCGCCGTGGACCTCCTGCTGGTGGTGGTGTTCGGTTTGCTGCTCTACTCCATCTCCGCGCGCGACCCGGCGGCCCGCCCGGGCCTGCTGGACTGGATCCAGCTCACACTGGTGGGGACGGCCCTGCTCGTGGACGTCCTCGCGCTGTGGGCGATCGGGGCCCGCATCTCCAGCTTCGGCTCCACCCCCAACCGACTCGCCGCCCTGGGGCTGAACGTCCTCCTGCTCGCCAACCTGGCGGGCTCGGCTGTGCTCTATCTGCGGATCCTCCGCGGAGGGGGGCGTATCGACCGGCTGTGGCAGTGGCAGACCGCCTACCTGTATGCGATCGGCGGATGGGCGGCGATCGTGGCCTTCCTGTTCCCCCTGTTCTTCCGCTTCGCCTGATCCGTTGAGCACCGACCTCTAGACGTCCGATGGGGCGGGCGCGGGCACTCTACTTTGACCTGCAAAGTGGTTTGAGACAATCATGCATCTCGATATCCGCGGGATCTCCAAGACCTATCCGAACGGCGTCGAAGCGCTGCGCGACGTGACACTGCATATCCCGCCGGGGATGTATGGGCTGCTCGGCCCCAACGGCGCCGGCAAGTCGACGCTCATGCGCATCCTGGCCACGCTGCAGGACGCCGACCGCGGAACCATCCGGCTCGGCGGTCTCGACGTGCTCGCGCAGAAGGAGGAGGTCCGACGGACGCTCGGATACCTCCCGCAGGAGTTCGGCGTGCACCCGAAGGTGAGCGCGGAGGATCTGCTCGACCATTTCGCGCTGTTGGAGGGCATCGGCGACCGGCGGATGCGCCGGTCCGTGGTGGACGCGCTCCTGCGGCAGGTCAACCTGCACGACGTGCGCAGGCAGAAGCTCGGCGGGTTCTCCGGTGGGATGAAGCAGCGTTTCGGCGTGGCGGTGGCGCTGCTGGGGAACCCGAGCCTCCTGATCGTCGACGAACCGACCGCCGGGTTGGATCCTGCCGAGCGGGTGCGCTTCCTCAACCTGTTGTCCGAACTGGGAGAGAACAGCGTGGTGCTCCTGTCCACCCACATCGTGGAGGACGTGAGTGAGCTGTGCACGAGGATGGCCATCATCGATCGGGGTCGGATCCTGCTGGAGGAGGTGCCGCAGCGCGCGGTCACCGGACTGGAGGGTCGCATCTGGCGGCGCGTGACCGCACGTGAGGATCTGCCGCGGATCGCCGAAGCGCACGCGCTGGTGTCCACCAAGCTGCTGGCGGGGCGGACGATCGTGCGGGTCTTCGGGGACTCCCGCCCGGCACCGGACTTCGACGCCGCGGACCCCACCCTGGAGGACGTCTACTTCACCACGCTGGCAGGGTACATCGGGGCGCGGGCCCAGGACGGTTCGCCTGGCGGGACCAGCCCCTCTCGACACGCCGACCCTGACGGGCGCTCGACCGGGAGCCCGGCCGGAGGCATCGGGGGCGCATGAAGACCGCCGGCGTCCTCACGTTCGAGCTGTCCCATCAGCTCCGCCGCGCCTGGTACTGGGGCATCCTGACGGTGCTGCTGGTCGTGGCGTTCCTGCTCACGCGCGACGCCTCGCTGTCCGAGGCGCTGCGCGAGGACTTCTTCGCCAACTCCCCGTTCGCGATCGCCAAGGTCACGGTGGTCGCCGGCCTGCTCTGGCTGGTCGCGGCCGCCGCGGTCGCGGGTGAGGCGGGGGCGCGCGACGCCGCCACGGGTCTGCACCCCCTGGTCTACACGACACCGGTACGGAAGTGGGAGTATCTCGGCGGACGCTTCCTCGCGGCCTTCCTGCTCAACGCGCTCCTGCTGGCGGCCGTGCAGGTGGGAGCGTTGCTCGCGCTCTACGGGCCCGGGATGGATCCGCAAGCGCTCGGGCCGTTCCGCGCCGCGGCGTTCCTGACCAACTACGCCTTCTTGTCGCTGCCGAGCGCGTTCTTCGCCACCGCGATCCAGTTCGGTCTGGCGGTGGCCAGCCGGCGCCCCACCTCCGCCTACGTCGGCAGCTTCCTGCTGGTCTTCATGGGGTTCTTCGTGGCGGCACTGCTGCTCTTCAATCGCGGGTGGGGCGTGCTGCTGGACCCGGTCGGCATCCGCTTCGTGCTGGACGAGATGTCGCACGACTGGACGTCCTACGAGAAGAGCTGGCGGGTGGTGGCCCTGGAGGGAACGGTGCTCGCCAACCGCCTCGTGTGGACGGGCGTCGGTGCGCTCACGCTGCTCCTGACCTGGCTGCGCTTCGACTTCGCCCACCCGGGTGGTCGGCGTGTCCGGTGGTGGCGGCGCTCGCGCGGAGCGGGCGGGCTCGAGCAGGAGCCTCGGTGGGCGGCAGCAGCTCCCGCCGCGGCCGTGCCGGTCGTTGCGCGCACGTTCGGTCCCGCCCTGCAGGCACGTCAGGCGGTGGCCATCGCGTGGCAGTCCTTCCGCTGGCTCGCCGGCACCTGGCCCGGTCGGATCTTCCTGGGTGTGGTGCCCCTCCTGACCGTGCTCGTGGTCGTGGATCAGATGACCCGCTTCGACGCGCAGCTCGTGCCCACGACGGCGCTCATCCTGCGTGAGCTGACCGGTCCCCTGTCGGACCAGCTGAGTCGATGGGTCTTCGTGCCGTTCCTCATCGTGTTCTTCGCGGGCGAGCTGATCTGGCGGGAGCGCGACGCAGGGTTGGGGGAGATCACCGACGTACTACCGGGTTCGGAGTGGATCCCGCTGCTCGGCAAGGTGTCGGGTCTGGGGTTGCTGCTCGTGGTATTCACGGGATCGATCGGTGTTGCGGGTCTCGTCGCCCAACTGCTCCTGGGGTACCGCGATCTCGACCCCGGCCTCCTGTTCGGCGTCCTCTACGGACTCCAGCTCCCCGAGTACCTGCTGTTCGTGCCGCTCGCCTTCACCGCGCACGTGGTGGCCAACCAGAAGTACGTAGGCCACCTCCTGGGCGTGCTCGGCTACACCGTCATCGTCCTGGCGCCCCTGCTGGGCCTGGAGCACGGTCTGCTGATCTATGGGGCGTCGCCGGCCTGGTCGTATACGGCCATGCGCGGCTTCGGGCCGTCCCTCCTGCCGTGGCTGTCCTTCAAGCTGTACTGGCTGGGCTGGGCGCTGCTCCTACTGGTCGTGGCCCGCCTCTTCTGGGCGCGCGGCCTCACGGACGGGTTCGCAGAGCGGTGGCGGGCTGCGCGGCACCGTGTCACGGCCTCCACGGCCGGGGTGGCGGGGCTGGCGGGGGCCGTCGTCCTCGGGCTGGGTGGCTTCGTCTTCTACAACACCAACATCCTCCACGACTACCGGAGCTCGGACGCCCTGACGTCCCTGCGCGCCGACTACGAACGGCGCTACCGCCGCTACGCGGGCACGCCTCATCCCGACCTGGTGGCCGCGGATCTGCGCATCGAGATCCATCCGGAGCAGGGCGCTGCGGACATCGAGGGCGCCTACCGCCTCGAGAATCGCACCGGGCATCCGATCGACACGATCCACGTCGCGCTGGTGGCCGGTCAGGAGGAGCAGCGACTGTCCTTCGACCGCGCGGCGCTACACGTGGCGTCCGGCGGCGAAGAGCTCCTGCACCGCCTCTACGCGCTCTCCGATCCGCTGCAGCCTGGTGAGGCGCTGCGGCTGGAGTTCACGGCCCGGATCGCTCGGCACGGGTTCCGCGAGAGTGGCGCCGAGGACGCGGTGACGGAGCGCGCCAGCTTCTTCGAGATCCGCTCCTGGCTGCCCGCGATCGGCTATCGACCGGAACGCGAGCTCACCAGCGCCGCCGATCGTCGCGCCCACGGGCTGCCGCCCCGTCCCCTCATCCCGTCGCTCGAGGACGCCGATGCCACCTGGGGCTCCGGCGACGGTGTGCGCTTCTCGGCGGTCGTGGGGACCTCGGCCGGTCAGACCGCAGTGGCACCCGGTGCGCTCCAGCAACGCTGGACGGAAGGGGATCGCAGCTACGCCCGCTTCGAGACGGACGGCCCCATCGGAACCGAGTGGGCCATCGCCTCTGCCCCGTACGACGTCCGGGACGTGCGCTGGGAGGACCCCGCGGGCTCAGGCCGAAGTGTCGATATCCGTCTCTACCATCATCCGGCCCATGCGGCGGGCGTGGAGCGGATCCTCCACGGTGTGCGTGCATCGCTCGACTACATGAGCGGCGAGTACGGTCCCTATCCGTACGGCCACCTCACGTTCCTGGAGCGCCCCGGCAACGGGGTGGGCATGCACTCCGATCCGAGCCTGATCACGTATCTCGAGGGCGCAGCCCTCCTCGGCCGCGACTACGATCCGGAACGGCTGGACCTGCCGTTCGCGGTGGTGGCGCACGAGATGGGTCACCAGTGGCACCCGCCGGTCGCCCCGGTGGAGGGCGTGCCGGTCCTGACCGAAGGCGTCGCCTGGTACTACGCGCTGCGCACCGCAGAGCATGCGTACGGCGACCAGGTGCGGAGCCTGCTCCGCTTCATGCGGCTGCCCTACCCGCACAAGCCGATCCGGCGTGGCGAACCGCTCCTGCGCGGGGTGGATCCCTACATGGCGTATCGCCGTGGCCCGTTCGCGCTCCACGCGCTGGAGCAGCACGCCGGTGGAGAGGCCGTCAACACGGCCCTGCGTCGGGTGCTGGAGCGGCATCGGGAGGCGGGAGCCCCACCCGCGACCATGCTCGACCTGTACCGGGAACTGGAAGCGGTCACGCCCGACTCGCTCAGGGGCCTGCTCCACGATCTCTTCGAGGTCAACACCTTCTGGGAGTTCAAGACGGAGCGACCGACGGCCGAGCCCGTCGGAGACGGGACGTGGCGGGTCACCATCCCGGTGCAGGCGCTGAAGACCGTGGTGGATCCGACGGGCGAGGAGACCGAGATCGAGCTCGACCAATGGGTGGAGGTGGGCGTGTACGGCCCGCGCGAGCGGGGGGAGCGGGAGCTGAGCCGTCCGCTGTACGAGGCGCGACACCGCATCCGGTCCGGGGAGCAGACCCTCACGGTCACGGTGGCATCCCGCCCCGTCCTGGCGGGCGTCGACCCCCACCACGTGCTCGATTGGGTGGAGAACGAGGACGACGACAACCTGGACGAGGTGCGCGTGGACGCGCCGCCTCCGAGGGTCGGCAGCGGTGAGGGTCGCTCCGGGGGGTAGCGACCACGCTGGGATCGCCCTTGCCGCGCGCGCTACCGCTCCGGACCTTGGGGGAAGGCCGGTCCCTCCGCCACGGAGTGCGTCCGGACCCTCGGACTTCGATACGCGGAGCGACTCGCATGGGACGCATGGCCGGATCCATCCTCGTGGGCGGGTTGCTGCTGTCCGGTTGCGGCTCTCCGGCCTCGCTTCCCTCCACCCCGCCGCCCGACATGGGCCGACGCGTCGTCGCCGAGCACGGTGCCGTGTCGTCCGCGAGTCCGTTCGCCAGCGAGGCCGGCGTGGAGATCCTGCGCGCGGGCGGCAATGCCATCGACGCCGCGGTGGCCACGGCCTTCGCCATCGGAGTGGTCGAACCGCAGATGTCCGGCGTCGGCGGAAGCGGCGCCATGACCGTGTGGCTCCAGGGCGAGGGGCGCGCCGAATACCTCGACTTCTACGCGGCCCAGAACGCGGACACCTGGGCAGATGCGTTCGCATCCGGAGACGTGCCCGCCGAGCGCACCGGTCCGACCGATCTGCGGATCGTGGGCATTCCCGGTGGCGTCGCCGGGCTCCTGGCCGCGCACGAGCGCTTCGGCCGCCTTCCCCGCGAACAGGTGCTGGCCCCGGCGATCCGGTTGGCCGAGCAGGGCTTCCCGGTCAACCAGGTCCTGGCCGAGTTCATCCTGGGCTCGGAGCAGAAGGTCTCGCGCTTCCCCGATTCGAGGGCGCTGCTGTGGCCGGGCGGTGAGGCGTTGGCGCCGGGGGACCGCTTCCGCAACCCGGAGCTCGGCGGGGTCCTGCGTCGCATCGCGGAGTCGGGCGCGGACGGATTCTACCGCGGCGAGACGGCGCGCCGGATCGTCGAGGTCCTCAACGCCCACGGCAATCCGGCCACGCTGGCGGACCTCGCGGGCTACGAGGTCCAATGGGAGCGCCCCGTGTGTGCCACCTATCGCGGCCGCGTCCTCCTGTCCGCGCCTCCGCCCCAGAGCGGTGCCAACGTGCTCGAGGTGCTCAAGCTGGTCGAGCCGCACGATCTGCCGGCCCTGGGGCTGCCGACGCATTCGGCGCGGGCGCTCGACGTGCTGGCGTCCGCGCTGCGCGTGGGGACGGCGGACAATCGCGGAAACGGTGACCCCAACTGGGAACCCATGGCAGCGGCCGGCCGCGTGTCCGAAGCGTACATCCGCGAGCGATCGGCGTTGGTGGGCAGCGGCCGCGTGGTCTCGCCCGTGCCGGCGGGAGATGCGCTGCGCTACGAGTCGGACGCGGCGCCCGCAGCGTGTGCTGCATTCGCGCCCTACGGGCCCACGCCGCGGATTCCCGGCGTCACGTCCTCCGGGGGGGCGTCCGAGGACGCCGCGCACGGCGAGACCACACACATCTCCGTGGTGGACGACGCCGGGAACGCTGTCGCGCTGACCCAGACCAACAGCACGGTGTTCGGCTCCGGCGCCAGCGTGCTGGGCTTCTTCCTCAACGACTCCGGGTTCCAGTTCACGCCGGAGACGGTGGGCGCGCCGTCGCTTTCGCGCTGGCGCACCCGCTCGACGACGATCTCCCCCACCGTGGTGCTGAAGGACGGGCGTGTGGAGATGGTGGTGGGCGCACCGGGGGGCGGGTTGATCCAGCCCACCGTCGCCCAGACCATGGTCTACGTGCTGGACTACGGCATGGACCCGCTGGAGGCGGTGCGCATGCCGCGTCTGTTCGCGGATCCTGGCTCTGCCGAGGTGCAGATGGAGACGGGATTCACCGCCACGGCCCTGGAAGAGGCACGCGCGATGGGGTGGGAGCCCACGGCGCTTTCCCCGGGCTACGCGCGCATCTACATGATCGTGCGCCGCGGGGACCGTTGGGTGGCCGTGGCCGATCCGCGTCACAACGGCGAGCCGCGGGGCTACTAGACGCGCGCGAGCCGGCGGATCGCGGCGCTACGCTCCACGATCCGGAGTGCCTGGCGTGAGGGCGTCCTGGACGCGCACACCCGCGGGCTCGGGGGCGATGGCGACCCGCATCCCCTTCAGGCCCGGAACGCCCTGCACGTCCTCCAGGGCCAGCTGCTCGACGTCGCCCTGGAAGAACCCGTCGGCGGTGAGGTACTCGAGGTGTCGCCGGTAGAGCTGGCCTTCGTGCGCGTGGGAGTAGACGATGGCCACCGTCCCGGGCTGTGTCAGCCGCTCACCCGAGCGCGTGCGGACCTTGTCGATCCGCTTCTTCACCAGCTCGTGGGTGTTGTAGGCGCCATCTACATCGAAGCGCTTCTCATCCACGCGGAAGCGGATGGTCAGCGGTTGATCCTGCGCGAGGATGAGGTGGGTGGCGGGAAGATCCATGGGAAGCTGTGGACGCAGGCGCTGCAGCTCCCATTCGATCCTGCAGGCGAGCTGGAGCTGCCACAGACGCAGGTTCTGCAGGTAGAGCCGCGTGAAGCCGCCGTCGGGCGACAGCGAGTCGCCCACGTACACGTTGTAGTCCACCCCATCCGTCTTGAACCGCTCGAAGTAGTGCGGGAACGCTTCCTGGGCGCTGAGCTGCTCACGATCGATGACGGCGCAGATCGCCTCGTTGAAACGGGCCACGCTCGCCTCGAACTCGCGGCGGGCGCCGTAGACGATCCCGAGTTGGGGATCGAGGGCCTCGCGATAGGCCGCCACGGAGGACGCCAGGGCGCCGTTCGCGGCGCTCAGCCGATCCATCAGCGGCTCGACCTCGGCTCCGAGGAAGCGGACCACCTCGTCCTCATCCTCCACGAGGGTTCCCTCGCCGACCCGTTCCTCCAGGCGATCGAGGCGGTGCGCGAGCTCCCGTAGCACGGGGAGGGGTCGGTCGCGGCCGGCTCCGTCCACCACGGCGCGGGCCAGTCGGATCTGCGTCGTCAGATCGGTGCGCGCGCACACCTGACGAGCATCCGACGAGTTGCGGATGTCCGTCAGCCCGTACAGCGGATACACGTCGGGGAAGACGATCGCGTCGAGCTCGGGGTCCTCTTCGGAGCCCGCATCCAGCAGCTTGAGCGCGGCGCTGCGGAAGCGCCACTCCACCGCCGGGTGGATGGCGGTGTAGCGTCGCTTGATGATGGCTTGCAGCCGATCCTCGCGTTCGTCGAGGGCGCGCTGGAGCGCGATGGCGAAAGCCGGCAGGACCGACTTGAGCTGCAACGCCCGGTAGGCATCCACCGCCCCGGCCTGCGGGGACCCCAGCTCCAGGAGCCCGACCATCCGGTCGTCGACGAAGAGGGGAAGCAGGGCGAGGCTCCGGATCCCGCGCTCCAGCAGCCCGGCCTCGTAGCGGGTGCGATGCCCGCACGAACCCAGATCGCGGAAGACACGCACTTCGCGTGAGCCCAGCGTGGCCGCGTAGGTCGATGCGTCCCGATGCGGGCAGTCGGGCGCCCGTCCGTCCGCCAGCAGCAGGCTCCGACCGACCGGAATGGCCGTGTCCATCCGGTCCATGCCCACCCCGCGATCGAGCCCGATCAGGCCGATCTCCAGGTCCGGCTCCCGCAGGAGCGTCCGGATGTGGGTCTGCGGCTCCTCGAGACCCGCCCCTGGCGTGAGCGCGTACCGCGCCAGCAGCGCCTCCTTGAGTCGCGAGCTGGCCTCCGGCCAGGTCACGTCCAGCGCCTGGCTGACGCCGAGGCCGCGGAACTGGAACCGTTCGGGGGGCAACCATCGGGTCCACCCGTCGAGGTCGAGAGGGTCGCCCAGCAGCGCCTCCAGCGCCTCGGGCGTGAGTGGCGGTGGGGGCCCGTCCGGGACCACCTCCAGGAAGCAGTTGTCCCAGGCCATCTGGAAGTGGCGCTCCAACCGGGTGTCGGGATCCTGGACGGTTACGACCAGGGCCGGCTTGAAGCGGGGATCGAGGCCATACACCTGACCCAGGACGAACTCGTAGGCCGTCATGAGCTGACCGCGGCGGATGAGGTCGGGCTCGTAGTAGGAGCGGTTGAAGAGCACGTCCTGACTGAACACGCCCAGCCGCTGCGCCTCGGGCGTCACGAAGATGGGCTCGAAGCGGAACGGCTCGGCCGCGGCACCGAGGGTACCGTGTTCCTGCGCCGGGAAGGCCGCGAGCAGCAGCTGGCGCAGCAGATCGGGGTGACGAAGGGCGGCCGCGGGGTCCACGGCGGGTCCCCGCAGCTCGGGCGCGTCGTCGAGGCGCCGCAGGATCTGCGCGGCCAGCGGCGCCCACGGTGACTCCGCGCGGCGTGCCGCATCCGCCCAGAACCGGATGGGGCCCTCGAGGCTCAGCGAGGTCCGGAACGGGAAGCCTGCGTCCCAGGAGGTGCTCATACCGATCCTCAAGCCGTCGGGGGCGCGTTGGGTTCCACGCTGCGGTGCGTGCGGATCCTGGTCAAGGCGGAGGCGGGCCGGGACGGCGCGCAGCAGGGGTCCGGGAGCGCGGTGGCGCGCCGTGGCGGAGCCTGGATCCGGTCACCGGCCCCGATCCCGCCGTGGCGGTGGCCGCGTGCCGCCCTGCTCGCTACCCTACCGCTCCCCCCATCTCGCGAGGCATCCTTGGATCGCGAACGCTGGAGCCGCGCCAGAGCGCTGTTCGATCAAGCCGTCGAGCTTCCGCCCGAGGAGCGCGACGCATTCGTGCTGCGGGAGACGGCGACGGACCCGGCGCTGCGCCGCGAGGTGCATGCGCTCCTGGAGGCGGACGCGCACGTTCCCACCGCCTTCATGGAGGACGGGCCCCGCGAGCTCTCGGGCGCCCTGCGCGCGGAGCGCGACTGGTCCCGCATCCGCTTCGGCCCCTATCGCGCGCGCAGCGAGCTCGGGCGGGGCGGGACCGCGGTGGTGCTCCTGGGGGAGCGTGCCGACGGCCGGTACCGCGGCGATGTCGCCATCAAGGTGCTGCAGACCCCATGGATCGCCGAAGGCCTGTCGCGGCGCTTCCAGGCCGAGGCGCGTATCCTGGCGGAGCTGTCCCACCCGAACGTGGCGCGCATCTACGACGCGGGCGAGACGGAGGAGGGGCTCTCCTATCTCATCATGGAGTATGTCGACGGGCCCCGGATCGACGCCTGGGCGGACGACCGACGTCTGGGGGTCCCTGACCGGCTGCGTCTGTTCCAGAAGGCCCTGGACGGCGTCGACTACGCCCACGCGCGCGGCGTCATCCACCGCGACCTGAAGCCCTCCAACATCCTCGTCACGCAGGAGGGGCAGCCCAAGCTCGTCGACTTCGGGATCGCCAAGCTGCTCGGCGGTCAGGAGGCCCTCGAGCCCACGGTTGCCTTGACCCGCACGCTCGGGCGGATGCTCACGCCCGAGTACGCGAGTCCGGAGCAGTTCCGGGGAGATCCGGTGGACGCCCGCACGGACGTCTACTCCCTCGGGGTGGTGCTGTACCGGTTGTTGACGGGCCGGGCGCCCTACGACCTGAGCACCACGACGCCGCAGGCGGCGGAACGCATCATCTGCGAGCAGGCGCCCACGCTCCCGAGCAGTGCCGTGACCAAGCCGCTCGCCCTGGTCCCATCCGGAACGGAGCTGGCGGAGACCAGCCCGGAGATCCTCGCGCGGAATCGGGCCTCCACCCTGGACCGCCTCCAACGCATGCTGAAGGGCGATCTCGACACGATCGTGCTCAAAGCGCTCGGCAAGGAGCCTGCGGAGCGCTACGCGACGGCCGGCGCCCTCAACGACGACGTCCAACGCTACCTGGAGGGACGCCCCATCCGGGCGCGTCCGCCCAGCCTCGTGTACCGCGCTCGCAAGTTCGCGCAGCGCCGCAGGACGGCACTCGCCGTGGCGACAACGGTGCTCATCGCGCTCGGTGTTGCGGGATGGCAGGCGCGCCAGGCGTGGGTGGAGCGGGCAAATGCGTCGGCGCGCAGCCAGGAGCTGGTGGCGCTGGTCGAGTCGGTGGTCAACAGCGTCAACCTGGCCGAGCGGCAGGCGACGGGAGACACGCAGGCCCGCGAAGCCGCCGTCCGTGCGGCGCTCGGCTCCCTGCAACAGCTCGTGGACCAGATGCCCGGAGAGCCCGGCGCGGACCTCCTGTACCGGTTGTCGGCCGCGTATCGCGAGGTCGCGATGGTACAGGGGTACCCCTACATCGAGAACCTCGGGCGTCTGGAGGAGGGCTTCGCCAGCATGCGCCAGGCGGAGGCCCTGGTCCGTCGCATCACGGAGGAATACCCGCAGCACGAGAACGCGCCGGCCGCGCTCGGCCAGCAGGTGGGCATCCTGGGCGACTTCCACATGGGTGCCGGCCGCGCCGATTCGGCCCTGGTATACTTCCGCGAGTCGGCGGAGCTGCTCACTGCGCGCGTGGAGCAGGTGCCGGACGATCTGGCTGCGATCGACGGTCTCGCTGCCATCCTGCAGCGCATCGGCAGCTGGTACTTCAACGCCCGCCAGCTCGATTCGGCAGCGGTGTACATGGAACGCGCGCTGGAGGCCGAGCGCGCCTACCTGTCCACCACGACCCGCGGAGACGAGCTGTCGGCGCTCCAGGACATCGCGGGCGTCACGGCCAACCTGGGGGTGATCCTGGCGGCCAACGGAGACCTGGAGGGGGCGATCGCGCGGGAGCGCGAAGCGCTCGCCCTCTCCGACTCCCTGGCCGCAGCGGACTCGGATACACCGTTGACGCGCCGGGGGCAGGTGTTCCGGCGGTACGTGCTCTCGGTCCACCTGGCCGAAGCCGAGCAGACCGAAGAGAGCCGGCGGCTGGCGGGTGAGGCGGTGGAGCTCGCGCGGGCGTTGGCGGAGGCGGACGCGACCAACGCGCAGGCCCGCGAGGATCTGGCCATCGCGCTGACCAACGCCGCGTCGATCGAGTGGCGCTCCCGGAGCCCCACGTCCGGGCTGGACCTGGCGCGGGAAGCTCTGACGCACGCGGAGGCGTCGGCCGGCGACCGCTTCGCGCTCGTGGCGCCGGTCCTGGCCACGGCCCACCGGATGGCAGGAGAGTCGCTCGTCGATCTGGGTCGGCCCGATGCGGCCGCCACGGCGTTGCGCGCCTCGCAGGCCGTCACCCGACGCTACCTCGACGAGCTGCCCAACGGCAGCGATGCGATGCGCCGGGAATGGCTGGCGGTGCACGCGGCGCTGGCGCGGCACTACCGCGCATCGGGCGACTGTGCGCGGGCCGTGCAACTGGCGGATTCGGCGCAGACGCTCGCGACCGAGCTCCGGGAACGCGGCGCCTTCACGCGAGGTGACGAGCGCACCTGGACCGCCTACCAGGAGCGGATGGCCGAGACCGGGCGCTGCGGACGGTAGGACGGCCCTTCCCGCGTGTGGGTCCGTAGCCGCGGGCGAGGGAGAGCGCTCTACGTGCTCTACGCCGACGGCCGCACCGGCTTGAGGTAGGTCTCCCACCACTCCAGCTCGCTCATCATCCGGTGCACCACGTTCCAGTGGCCGCGGATGGCGTGGGCCATGCCCTCGTAGACGATCAGCTTCGCGGGCACGCGCTGCTTCTTGAGCGATGTGTAGAGCTGGATCGCGCCTTCCAGCGGCACCCGGTAGTCCACGTCCCCGTGCACGAAGAGCGTGGGGGTGCGCACCCCGCCCGAATTGAGGAAGGCGGATTGGCGGATCATGATCTCGCGGGCGCGCGGCTCCCACGGGCGCCCGAAGAACTCCGTCTCCTTGGTGCGCGCCACGTCCGAGTGCGCGTAGTTGCTGGTCCAGTTGGAGGCGCCCGCGCCGCTCACGGCCGCGGCGAAGCGATCCTGGTAGCGCGTGATCAGCCAATTGGTGAGGATGCCGCCGTAGGAATGGCCGGTGGTGCCGACCCGGCCGCGATCGATCGGATAGCGCTCGATCAGGTGGTCGACACCGGCCAGCACGTCCTCGCCGTCGAGGGTCCCCCAGGAACCCCAGGTGGCCCACTTGAAATCGTCCCCGTATCCCGTGGAGCTGCGGAAGTTGGGCAGGAAGACGAAGTAGCCGTTGGCGGCGAAGAACTGGCTCTTGAAGTCGAAGCCGTGGCCGGACGCGGAGTGGGGGCCTCCGTGGTTCACCACGATCAGCGGGTAGGGCCCCCCATTCGCGTCATAGCCGTACGGTCGGAGCAGGAACCCTTCGATGGGCGTGCCGTCGTAGCTCTCCCAACGAATGCGCTCGCCCGGACTCGTGGAGACGCCGGCCAGGAAATCGGCATGCACGTCGGTGAGACGCCGCTCGGCCGTTCCGTCGATGTCGGCGCTCCAGATCTCGTCCGGACGCTCGAACGTTCCGACCGTGTAGGTCATGCGGCGGAAGGAGGCGTCGATGTCGAGGTCGCGGATGCGGCGCTCCCCCTTCGTGACCTGCTCGACCGGCCCTCCGGCGGCGGCGACGCGGAACAGGTGCGACTCGCCGCCGATCCCCGCCGTGAAGTAGAGCCACCGGCTGTCGGGGGACCACAGCGGCCGACCGGCGTCCAGGTCCCACTCGGCGGTGAGGTTGAGGGGCTCGCCGCCGGTTGCCGGTCGGACGTACAGGTCGGTGGGCCCGCCGTGGTCCAGCGCACGCTCGATGATGAAGTCCGTGCCCCAGGTGCGCACGTAGGAGATCCAGCGGCCGTCGGGCGAGAAGGTCACACCGGAGTACGTGTAGCCGTCGTCGGTGAGGCGGGTCAGCTCGCCGTCCGTGGTGACCACGAACAGGTCGGAGCGGCCGTAGGCCAGCTCGTCCAGGACGGCTTCGTCCGCCGTGAACAGGAGGGCCTTGCTGTCCGCGCGCCAGGAGAGCTGCTCGGGCTGGAGACCCAGGCGGGTGAGCTGCACCGCCGGACCGCCGTCCGTGGGCTCGAGGAAGATCTCCGCGCGTGCGGGCACCGTGCGGTCGGGGAGCGGGAAGGGCTGACCGTCCCGCACGAACGGGTACCAGTCCACCTGCGCGCCCTTGAAGCGCTCCTCGTGCCTGCGCTCGAAGTCGGTGCGGTCGGGCTCGGGCGCGGCTGGTGTGGGGAGCTCGCGCACCACGGCCCGCCACCGTCCGTCCGGGCTCGGCAGACCTTCCGGGTCGGGCTGGAACGGGGTGGCGGTGCCGTCCGGAGCGGCGGGATCCACCGTCCAGCGGTCCGCGCCGGCGGCGAAGCGCAGGCGCCCGTTCCGGGTCCACCCCGGATCGCGCACGTCGGTACCGTTGTGGGTGACGCGCACCGAAGCACCGGAGCCGTCCGCCGGCACCAGCCAGGTGGCCACGTCGTCCGAGTTGGTCTCCTCGACCGGGGTCGACACCGTGTAGGTCACCCAGCGCCCGTCCGGCGAGATCTGCGGCGCACCCACGTCCAGCAGGCGGTAGTGGTCCTCGAGGCGCAGCGGGCGCGCCCCGGCCGACTGGGCCAGAGCGAACGAAGGAGCCAGCAGGAGCAACGCGGTGGCGAACGCGGGACGGCGCATCGGTGACCTCCAGGGACGGGGCCGGCCGGGTCAACCTACGCGTCGCTCCGGAGCGGGCGACACTGCGGCCCGAGGGTCGACGAGCCGTTCAGGAAGGGGGCCCGGTCCGGCCGGGCGTCGGCGCGCCGACGCCGACGCCGGCTCCCCCTACTTCTTCCCCGACTCCTTCTGCATCTCCTCGAAGCCCGCCGCCGCGCTCTGCACGTCCTCGGGAAACTCCGAGAACTCCTGCACCTGCCGCACCTCGATGATCTCGTTGTCCGACATCGGCGCTCGACGCGCCCATTCCACGGCCTCGGCCCGGGACGGGACGTCGATCATCCAGTAGCCGCCCACGACCTCCTTGGCCTCGGCGAACGGGCCGTCCATCACGGTCGCCTTGCCCCCTGTGTAGGAGACCCGGAATCCCATCGACGGGGGATGCAGGCCATCGAGCGCCAACAGCACCCCCGCCTTCTGCAGCGCCTCGTTGTACTTCATCATCTCTTCGACCTGGGCGGCGTCGGGCATCGTTCCGGGGGCTGCGTCCTCGTACCCTTTCGGGATCACCAGCATCATGAAGCGCATGGTCCTCGTCTCTGGAAGGAGGTACGTGGGGCCGTCTTGCGCGTGACCCCTACACCCATATGTCGAACGAGGGCCGCGCAGATCGACAGGGCGCCGGGCCGAGCCGGACCGCGGGTGGATCTCCCGCCGTCGGGGAACGGTACTTCGGACGCGCCCGGACCGCCCGGCGCGCGGCGATCCGCGCCAAGATCGTCCGCGACCGCCTTCTCCCCGCGGATCCGCCTCTCCAGCCCCGACCCACGTCATGCCGCTCCTCACGCTCCACGACCTCCACATCGCGTTCGGCGGCCGGCCGCTGCTGGCCGGCGCGTCCCTGACCGTGGAACGAGGCGAGCGCGTGGGCCTGGTGGGGCGGAACGGGGAGGGGAAGTCCACGCTGCTGCGCATCCTGGCGGACCGGCAGGCGCCGGACCAGGGAACGGTGGCCACCGAGCGAGGGGCGCGCGTGGCGCTGCTCGATCAGCACGTGCCGGAGGGGCTCGACGGAACCGTGGAGTCCGTGGTCGCGCGGGACCGGCCTCCCGCGACGGCCGACCACGAGATCCAGCGCCTGCTGTCGATCCTGCAGCTCGACCCCGGCGCACCCTTCGCTGCGCTGTCGGGCGGCCAGAAGCGCCGTGCGCTCCTGGGTCGCGCGCTCGCCGCCGCCCCCGACCTGCTGTTGCTGGACGAGCCCACAAACCATCTGGACCTGGGATCGATCGAGTGGCTCGAGGGCTTCCTCGCCCGACGCTCCGGAGCCCTGCTCTTCGTGACGCACGACCGCGCGTTCCTGCAGGCGTTGGCGACGCGGATCGTGGAGATCGATCGCGGCCAGCTCACGTCGTGGGCGTGTGACTACCCGACGTACCTGGAGCGGCGCGAGGAGCGGTTGGCGGCCGAGGAGAAGGAGTGGGAACGGGCGGACAAGAAGCTGGCGCAGGAGGAGGCCTGGATCCGTCAGGGCATCAAGGCCCGCCGCACCCGGAACGAAGGGCGGGTGCGGGCGCTGGAGCGCCTGCGCGCGGACCGGGCCGCACGGCGCGACCGTGTCGGCGACGTACGCCTGGCCGCACAGAGCGGAGAGCGCACGGGCAAGAGGGTCATCGAGACCGAGGACCTGTCCTTCTCCTGGGGCGATGAGCCGATCGTGCGCGGGCTCTCCACCGTGATCGAACGCGGCGACCGCGTGGGGCTGATCGGCCCCAACGGCTGCGGCAAGACCACGTTGCTCGGGCTGCTGCTGGGCGAGACGGCGCCGGACGAGGGACGGGTGCGCCACGGCACCAACCTGCAGGTCGCCTACTTCGACCAGCACCGGCAGCAGCTCGACGAGGACGCCAGCATCTTCGACAACGTGGCGCACGGCAACGACCACGTGGTGATCGACGGGGAGCGCCGGCACGTGGCCAGCTACCTCGAGGATTTCCTGTTCTCCTCCGCGCGCGCGCGCCAGCCCGTCTCCAGCCTCTCCGGCGGCGAGCGCAACCGGCTCCTGCTGGCGCGGCTGTTCACGCGTCCGGCCAACGTGCTGGTCCTGGACGAGCCGACCAACGACCTGGACGCCGAGACCCTGGAGCTGCTGGAGTCCCTCCTGCTGGAATGGGACGGCACCGTGCTGCTGGTGAGCCACGACCGCAGCTTCCTGGACGCGCTGTGCACCAGCACCCTGGTGTTCGAGGGAGCGGGCGTCGTGCGGGAGCACGCCGGGGGCTACTCCGACTGGAAGCGGGTGGCCGAGCGCCGTGCCGCCGCCGAGACGTCCCGGACACCGGCGCGGAAGACACCGGCGGAGCGGCCGCGCACGACCGGGGCCCGGAAGCTGGCCTACCGGGAGCAACGCGAGCTGGAGGAGCTACCGGCCCGCATCGAGACGTTGGAGCGCGAGCGCGCCGACGTGCACGCGGCCCTGGCGGATCCGGACCTCTACCGGGAGGATCCGGAGGGCGTCCGCGCGCTCACCGAGCGCCTGCCGGTCCTGGATGCCGAGATCGAGACGGCGTACGCCCGCTGGTCGGAGCTGGACGCGATCGCGACCGTCTGACCCGTTCGGGGGCCCGCAGGCCCGTCAGCGGCGCGCCGATCCCCCGCCGAACGGCATGGGGGTGGGACCTGCGGTCCACGGCTCCTGGCGGACCGCGCTCACCGTCCACGTCACCGAACGCGAGGCCCGCTGACCGCGCCGCTCGACCGGGGTGATCTCGTAGCGCTGGATCCCCGCGCCGTTCCCGAAACGGGCGATCGAGCGCAGGATGCTGTCCGTTTCGGCGTCGCTGCCCGTCTGGGAGCGGATGATCGCCCGCCAGGCCGGGTCTTCGCCGTCGGCGTGCGGGGCCCGGGCGAGCGAGAAGGACTGGGCCATCGGATCACCTCCAGTGCGAGCGCCGACGATGGGGTCGGTGGCGAAAGCTAGCTGCACGGACGCCACACTCCTATACGGACCCCCCGGACCCGCACCTGCACGCGGCTCGGCCGTGCAACCTTCTGGGCCCTCCTCTCGTCGTATCCCGGACCGGCCCCTACCTAGGATTCTATAGGCACGATGGGACGCCTCTTCAGCCTCACGTACCCGACCGCCGCGGTGCTGCTCGCGCTGCGGGCCGGGCATCGGTACGGCTTCGACCTGATGGATGCCACCGGGCTGCCCGATGGGACGGTCTATCCGATCCTGCGACGCCTGGAGCGCCGGGGCGTGCTGGAGGGGGCCTGGGAGAGCGAGGAACGGGCCCGCGCGGAGCAGCGGCCCGCGCGCCGCTACTACCGGCTCACCCGCGTGGGTGAGGAGGCCATGGCCGAGGTCGTCGAACGCTTCCCGGCTCTGGTACGGACGTTCGCGACCGGCCCGGAGATCGCGTGAGTGACGCACCCGGCATGCGCCTTCTGCGACTCGCGGCCCGCCTCGTCCCGGCGGTCCGCCGCGATGCCTGGTTGCGCGAGTGGGAGGCAGAGGCCGTCTGGTCGTGGGGTCGGATCCGCCGCGAAGGACGAGTCGGCACCCTTGAACGCCTGCGGTTCCGTGCCCGCATGGCCAGCAGCTTCATCGACGCCGGTACGGAGGCGTTCGCCGCCCTGGGGGCGAGGAATGGGAGGAGGAGGATGACGGGGCTCACGAACGATCTGCGCCACGCCGTGCGCGCGCTGCTGCGCCGGCCCGGCTTCACGGGGGTGGCGGTCCTCACGCTGGCGCTCGGCATCGGCGCGTCGACCGCGGTGTTCACGCTGGTCAACGGCGTCCTGCTGCGGGCGCTGCCGTTCGACGATGCGGATGCGCTGCTGTCGCTGCGGCACGAGGGAAGGGATGGACAGGACCAGCTGCCCATCTCGCCCGGGCTGTACCTGCTCTACCAGGAGCAGGCGCGCACGCTGGACGGGGTCGCCATCTACACGCCGGCCGCGGGCAACCTCATGGTCGAAGGTCAACCCGAACGGCTGTTGGGTCAGGCGGTCACGCCCAGCTTCTTCGGCGTGCTGCGCGCGGCACCGGCGCTCGGCCGCACGTTCGTGGACGCCGAGGGCGCTCCGGGCGGGGAGTCGGTGGTGGTCCTGAGCGATGGGCTCTGGCGTACACGGTTCGGAGCCGATCCGCAGATCGTGGGACAGAGCATCGACATGGGTGGCGTGAGCCGCCAGGTCGTCGGGGTCATGCCCGCGGGCTTCGGCTATCCCGACCGCGAGTCCCGCTTCTGGTTTCCCCTGGTGATCGATCCCAACCAGGCGCCGATCGCCGCGTTCTTCGGGAACGGGATCGCGCGGCTGGCTCCGGGCGCCGACCTGGACGCGGCCCAGACGGAGATCGGCGGCATGATGGGACGCCTCACGGAGCTGAGGCCCGGGGACGGCGGCGCCGCCTTCCTCGAGGACGTCAACGTCGCGGCGCTGGTCCGTCCGCTGAAGGATCAGCTGATCGGCGACGTGACCACGACGCTGTGGGTCCTGCTCGGGACCGTGGGCTTCGTGCTGCTCATCGCCTGCGCCAACGTGGCCAACCTGCTCCTCGTGCGCGCCGAGAGCCGGCAACGGGAGCTGACCGTCCGGGTGGCGGTGGGCGCGGGCCGCCGGGAGGTGCTGCGGACCTTCATGAGCGAGAGCCTGGTGCTCGGCGTCCTCGGAGGCGCGCTGGGGCTGGTCCTCGCCCAGGTCGCGGTGCGCACCACCATCTCCTTCATCCCGTCGGACCTGCCCCGCATGGACGAGATCGTCCTCGACGCGCGGGTGCTCGCCTTCGCCGCGGCCCTCGTGCTCGGGTGCGTCGTCTTCTTCGGGCTGTTCCCCATGCTGCGCTACGGCGCCGAGGACCTGGCGGGGGCGCTCAAGAGCGACAACGCGCGGGGATCCACCGGTGGACGGGAGCGCCACCGCCTCCGCAACGGTCTGGTCGTCACCCAGGTGGCCCTGGCGCTGGTGTTGCTCGTCGGATCCGGTCTGATGTTCCGGAGCTTCCGCGCCCTGCGCTCCGTGGATCCGGGATTCGAGCCCGGAGGCACCATGACGGCGCGCCTCATCGTCCCGCAGGGCGAGATCGCCGATCCCATGGAGACCGCCACGTTCTTCCGCCAGCTGCGTGAACGGCTGGCCGCACAACCCGGTGTCGCCGCGGTGGGCATGATCACCGCCGTGCCCCTGGGCGGGGGCGGCATGTCCTTCGGCGGTCTGGAGGTGGAGGATCATCCGCGCGAGCCGGACGAGCTCCCGATCTTCGCGTCGCAGCCGCAGGCGGACGTCGGCTACTTCCAGGCGATGGGCATCGACGTGCTCCAGGGTCGCGGCTTCGAGCGCGGCGATGGAGGCGACGGCACCCGCGCCGTGGTCGTCAGCCGAGCGTTCGCCCAGACCTGGTGGCCGGACACGAGCCCGTTGGGCCGCCGCGTCCGCTTCGGGGCCGACAACGAGGACTGGTACCAGATCGTGGGTGTGGTCGAGGATGTGCGGCAGAACGGTCTGGAGGAGCCCAGCGCCGAGATGGTCTACTTCCCGACGCTCACCGAGGCCGACGGTCAGCTGGTCCCGGCGCGCGCGCAGGACGTCGTGCTCCGCGCCAGCGGCGGCGATCCCATGGCATTGCTTCCGGTGCTGCGACGGGAGGTGGCGGCGTTGAACCCGCGCATCCCGGTCGCCGATCCGCGCACGATGAGCGAGGTCTTCGACGGCGCCACGGCGCGCACCTCGTTCACCATGGCCGTCCTCGGCGCCGCGTCCGGCATCGCCCTGCTCCTGGGGCTGGTCGGGATCTACGGCGTCATCTCCTATGTCGTCTCGCAGCGCACGCGCGAGATCGGTGTGCGGATGGCGCTTGGTGCCTCCGCCGCTACGGTCCGGGGCATGGTGGTGCGGCAGGGCCTCGCGCTGGCACTCGCGGGCGTGACGCTGGGCCTGCTGGTGGCGGCGCTCGCCAGCCGCGTGATGGGCTCGCTGCTGTACGGCGTCAGCGCCATGGACCCGCTGACCTATGCCGGTGTCGCGGCCACGTTGGTGACCGTGGCGGTCGGCGCGGCCTGGGTGCCCGCGCTGCGGGCGGCAGGGGTGGACCCGAGCCGGGCGCTGCGGGCAGAATAGGAGGACCTCGCACGGGAGGGCCTCGCCGGCATGAAGATCTGGGTGGACGCGGACGCCGCTCCGCGCGACGTGAAGGACATCGTCGCGCGGGCGGCGTTGCGCCTGGAGCTGCAGACGCTGTTCGTCGCGAACCAACGGCTCTACACGCCCGCCAACAACCGCTTCGTGGAGTCGGTGCGGGTGGACGGCGGCCCGGACGCGGCGGACGATCACATCGCCCGGGAGGCCGCTCCGGGGGATCTGGCCGTGACGGCGGATATCCCGCTCGCGGCCCGGCTGGTGGAGAAGGGGGTGGCCGCGGTCGACCCCCGGGGCACGGAGTACACGGCCGAGAACATCGGCGAGCGGCTCTCCATCCGGGACTTCATGGACGGGCTTCGGGCCAGCGGCGTGGAGACCGGCGGTCCCAGCGCCTTCGGCCGCAAGGAGAAGCAGGCGTTCGCCGCCGCGTTCGACCGGGTGCTGACCCGTTTGCTGCGCGCCGGCTGACGTCCCGCCTTCCGTCCCGCCGCACGACCGTCCCCGGGAAAGACCCCACACCGCCCCCGGGAGGGCTCCCTACGGCACCGCCTCGGGCCGCGCCTCGATCTTCCAGGGGCTGACGCGCAGCGCGTCCCGATCCGAGACCCGGAGGTGGTCCATGGCACGCGTGGTGATCCTCGGGGGTGGCATCTCCGGCCACACCGCGGCGGCGTTCCTCAAGCGGCGCGTGGGCCGGCACCACGATGTCGTCGTGGTCACGCCCAACAGTCGGTGGAACTGGATCCCCTCCAACATCTGGGTGGGCGTGGGGCGGATGGCGCCGGAGGAGGTCACCTTCCCCCTGGCCCCGGTCTACGAACGCCTGGGCGTCGAGTACCACCAGGCGCGGGCCCTCTCGATCCATCCGGAGGGGGACGCCGGCACCGCCGCGGGCTACGTACTCGCGGAGAACACGAACGGTCGCTCCGGCGAGATCGAGCGCATCCCGTTCGACTTCCTGGTCAACGCCACCGGGCCGCGTCTGAACTTCCACGCCACGCCGGGTCTGGGACCCGACCAGGGGCACAGCCTCTCCGTCTGCACCCCCGGGCATGCCGTCCAGGCGGCCCAGCGGCTGGAGGAGTCCATGCAGCGCATGGAGAAGGGGGAGCGCCAGACCTTCGTGGTCGGAACCGGTCACGGGGGCTGCACGTGCGAAGGTGCGGCGTTCGAGTACGTGTTCAACGTGGAGCACACGATCCGCGAGCGCGGCCTGCGCGACAAGGCCGACATCCTCTATCTGACCAACGAATACGAGCTCGGCGACTTCGGGGTCGGCGGTCTGCACCTGCGGCAGGGAGGCTACGTGGTGCATTCCCGCACCTTCGCCGAATCCCTGTACGCCGAGCGCGGCGTGGGCTGGATCACCCGCACGCACGTCGAGCAGGTCGATGCGGACGAGATCCACTACGAGACGCTCGACGGCGAGCATCGCACCCTTCCGTACGACTTCACGATGCTGATCCCGCCCTTCTCGGGCGTGGGGCTCAAGACGTTCGATCGCTCGGGAGACGACATCACCGACCGGGTCTTCGCGCCGAATGGCTTCATGAAGGTCGACGCGGACTACGAGAAGAAGCCGTTCGACGCCTGGCGCGCCGCCGACTGGCCGCGGATCTACCAGAACCCGGTCTATCCGCGCCTCTTTGCCACGGGCATCGCGTTCGCGCCCCCGCATCCGATCTCCAAGCCCTTCGCGAGCCCCAGGGGGACCAACATCACGCCGGCACCGCCGCGGACCGGCATGCCCTCCGCCGTGATCGGGCGCGCCGTGGCCGGGAGCATCGCGGACATGCTCATGAAGGACGCGCCGCATCCGACGCATCACGCGTCGATGGCGGAGATGGGCGCCGCGTGTGTCGCGTCGGCGGGCGCGAGCCTGCTGCGGGGATCCGCCGCGGCGTTGACGGTCTTTCCCATCGTGCCGGACTACCAGCGCTATCCGACCTACGGGCGCGACCTGGACTACACGTGGGGGGAGATCGGACTGGGTGCGCATTGGATCAAGCACCTGCTGCACCACATGTTCCTGTGGAAGGCCAAGGCCCGTCCCGGCTGGCACCTGATCCCGGAGTGAGAGCCATGAGCGAACCGACACGCGCCCACGCTCCCGGTCGGGACTACCTCCCCGATCACCGTCAGGAAGCGGAGCTGCGGCAGCCGTATGAGGAAGGCTACTTCGCGTCCACGCCGACGCGGCTGCGCAGGTTCTTCCGCACCTTCGTGCCGTGGCAGCTGTGGCGCTTTGCCGCCATCAACCTCCGGATGCTGCGGATGATCGGGAAGAGCCCGCACTGATCCGGGCGCCGATCCCGCTCCGGAGCCGCGCGACGCGGGTATCGATGTCGGCCTGGACGTCCGGGGACAGCTCCACGTTGCGGTCCTGCGCCACGCGCTCGAGCTGGCGTAGCACCTCCAGGGCGAAGAACGCCCCCTCCCCGGTCGGACCCCGGCCCGCGCGCCTTCCCGGCTCCTTTTCGCACGCTTTCCATCGCTGATTCCCCTACCGCGTCGGCCGCCCTCTCCCCGCGCACGTTCGCTGCGGAGCGCGGCCCGTTTCGGCAATTCCGGGCGCAGCACAGCGCCTAGCAGGATCCAGGGGGGGGCGGGCGCACCCCGGACCCGTCCGCCCGCTGTCCGGTAGAACCCGGCACGTCCCCCGCTCCCGTCGATCCAGTGGAGCTCGTGGATGCTGCCGTCCTCCCTCGCCGTATTCGTCGCCGCGCTCGGCCTCGGCTCCATCGCGCTGGCGCTCTTCGCCTGGGCCTGGCGACGCGGTCAGTTCGACGATCCGGGCCGTGCCGCGCGCGTGATCCTGGACGAGCGGGATCTCCGCATGCGGCGCCCGTGGGAGTCGCCCGATCAGCGCCTCGAACGCGCGATCGAGCACGGCGCGCCCGTCGATCCACCGCCCGGCTCCTGGGGAGGTGCCGAATGACGACGGGGGGCGACGCCGTCCGCGTACCCCTGCAGGAGGACGTCGCGAATCGACTGCGGGCCGACCGATCGAGTCGACGCCCGGTGCTCCTGTGCTTCGCGACCGCGATCGCCTGGCTGTTGCTCGGCTCCGTGCTGGGCGAGTTGGCCAGCCTCAAGCTCCACCTGCCCGATCTCCTGGTCTCCCAGGCCTGGCTCACGTTCGGGCGGGTCCGGCCGGCCCACCTGAACGCCATGATCTACGGCTGGGCCTCCCTGGCGATGCTGGGCGTCTCGCTGTGGATGATCCCGCGCCTGGTGCACACGGATCTGCATTGGGCGCCGCTGGCCGAGGCGGGCGTATGGCTCTGGAACGTCGGGGCCGTCCTCGGCGTCGGCGGTATCCTGCTCGGGTTCACCGACGGTCTCGAGTGGCTGGAGATGCACCGCTGGGCGGCCGATCCCTGGCTCGTGATCGGCGGCGGATTGGTGGGGATGTCCCTCCTGCGCACCCTGGCTGCGCGGGACGTCGACCATCTCTACGTCTCCGTCTGGTACATCATGGGTGCGTTCCTCTGGTTCCCCGTGATCTTCCTGATCGGGAACGGGTCCTGGCGGGGCGTGGAGTCAGCCGGCGCCAACTGGTTCTACGCGCACAACGCGCTGGGGCTCTGGCTCACGGCCGTCTGCCTGGGCGCTGCCTACTACTTCATCCCCAAGGTGCTGGGGCGGCCGATCTACAGCTACCAGCTCTCGCTGCTCGGCTTCTGGTCGCTGGCGTTCTTCTATTCGCTGAACGGCATGCATCACCTGATCGGCGGGCCGATGCCCACCTGGATGATCACGACCAGCGTCGTCGCCAGCGTCCTGATGCTCATCCCCGTGCTGGCCGTGGCCATCAACCATCACATGACCATGGTCGGCCGCTTCCGCGCGCTGCGCTACAGCCCCACGCTCCGCTTCGTGGTCCTGGGCGCCATCGCCTACACGGCCGTCTCCCTGCAGGGGATGTTCACCGCGCTGCGCGAGGTCAATCGCGTCACGCACTTCACGCACTGGACCATCGCCCACGCGCACGTCGGGGTCTACTCCTTCGTCACCTTCGTGCTGTTCGGCTCGGTGTACTACATCCTGCCGCGCCTGGTGGGCCACGAATGGCCGAGCGCGCGGCTCATCCGCTGGCACTTCTGGTCCGTCCTCGGCGGGATTGCCCTCTACGTCATCCCGCTGACCGTCTTCGGCGTCATGCAGGGCCTCGCGCTCTCCGATCCGGCCATCCCGTTCGAGGAGTCGGTGCGCGTCTCGATCCCGGGTCTGGTCGTGCGCTCGATCGCGGGTCTGGTCCTCACGTTCGGACACGTCGTGTTCGCCTGGAACGTCGTCCGCATGCTGCGGCATCGCCCCGATGCGATCCGCGCGCCCGTCTGGCAGGACGTGGATCCGATCGTCTATCGCGTGGAGCCGGCGTCGTGACCCGCACCTGGCTGCTCGTGCTCGGCGCCCTGGCCACCGTGGCGTTCGCTGCCCTGGTGCTGGTCGGGCTCCCGAGGGTCGTGCTCACGGACGTCCCGGTGCCACGCCAGCTGCTCCCCGCGCCGGGGCCCCAGGGGGAGGCTCGGGCGCGGAGCATCGCGCGAGGCCGTGAGGTCTACATCGAGAACGGCTGCGTCTACTGCCACAGCCAGCAGGTGCGCGATCCCTCGTTCACGAGCGACCTGCAGCGCGGGTGGGGAAATCGCGCGACCGTGCCTGCGGATTACGTGCTGGACAGCCCGCACCTCCTCGGCACCATGCGCACCGGGCCCGACCTCATCAACGTCGGGCAGCGGCTCCCCGATCCCGAGTGGCATCTCATCCACCTGTACGATCCGCGTGCGCTGGTCGAGTGGTCCATCATGCCGGCCTTCCCGTACCTCTTCGAGGAACGGTCCGCCGACGACGTGGGGCAGCAGGAGCGGGTGGTCCCGGTGACGGGTCCGCGCGCGCCGGCGGGTCGCGTGGTGGTGGCGCGACCGGACGCGCTGGCGCTCGTGGACTACCTGCTGTCCCTGCAGCGCACGTATCCGCTCCCGGACGCGGAGGCGCCGGAGGCGGCGGGCCGTGACCCGGAGACGATGCCGTGAGCGCCCGGCCACGCGGGGAGCGGGGAGACGGTGCGGAGGTGCTCGCCACGGATGCGCAGCCCGAGGGGCCCGTGCAGGAGGGTGAGCTCGAGCCGGATGTGGAGCGGATCCATCGTCCCATCCTGCGCGAGCCCCCGGATCCCGAGGAGGGGCGCGAGCCCGCTCCCTGGTGGCTGTGGACGCTCGCGGCGTTGGCGTTGTTCTGGGGAGGATGGTACCTGGGCCAACACGGCGGGGCGTTCGGGACCGAGACCCACACCGCGTTTCCCGGAACGGCGCCGGAGACCGCGCTGGCCGACGATCCCATCGTGGCCGGCGAAGCCGTGTACCTGCGCTCCTGCCAGGCCTGCCATCAGGCCAGTGGGCTGGGCGCCGCCGGTGCCTTCCCGCCTCTGATCGGATCGGACTGGGTGACGGGCCCCCCGGAGACGATCGTACGGATCGTGCTCGACGGACTGCAGGGTCCCATCACGGTGGCGGGGGAGACCTATCAGGGCGTGATGCCCGCCTGGCGGGATCTGCTGTCGGACAACGAGATCGCCGCGGTCGCCACGTTCGTGCGGCAGTGGGACACCAACGAAGCGGGCGCGGTGGAGCCCGAGCTCGTGGCGGAGCTGCGCGCGGCCACGGAAGCGCGCGCAGGGAGCGCGTGGACTGCGGAGGAGCTGCAGGCCGCGCCCACGGACGTGGCGGCCGACACGGCAGCGGGCGCCGCCGATGCGGCCGGCGACACCGCAACGGGCAGCGGGAACGCCGCAGCGGACACGACGGGGAGCGCGTCGGACGCGCCTCGCAGCGAGCCTGCGGGAGGACCTCGCCCATGAGCGCGCGCGCACCCGACCGGAAGCGGGCGGAGATCGATCCCGTCACCGCGATCTTCGAGTCCGCCGAGTCCGTTGAACACGCGGTACGCCGTCTGGTCACCGCGGGCCTGCCACGCGACCTGGTCGAGGTCGCGGTGAGCCCGGCCGGCGCCGAGCGCTTCTACGCGGGCGCCGGGCGCACCCATCCGCGCGACGCGTTCCGGGGCGCGGCGGCCGGGGGCCTCGTGGGCCTCGTCGTGGGCGCGGCCCTGGCCGTGGTGCTGATCGCCTGGCCCGGCTTCCAGGAGCCCGGCCTCATCGCCTGGCTCCAGCTGCTGGGCCCCAACGTCACCACGGTCGGTGGCGCGCTCGTGGGCGGCGGAGTGGGGTGGCTGACGCGCCGCCGTCCGCCGGCCTGGCACGCACGCCTGGAAGCGGCCGGGGACCGCATCATCGTGGCGGTGCGCGTGCGCGGAGACCGCGAGCGCTCGGCGACGCGTCACATCCTCGAGGAGGCCGGTGGGGTCGAGGTCGTCGGATGAGCGCCCACGAGCACGCCGGTGGGGAGCCCGGGCATGCTGATCGGCGTCGCCTGGCGCTCACGTTGCTGCTCGTCGTCCTCTACATGGGGGCGGAGGTCGTGGGCGGTATCCTCACGGGCTCGCTGGCGCTGCTCGCCGACGCGGGCCACATGTTCTCGGATGCCGCCGCGCTCGGGTTGTCCCTCTTCGCGCTGTGGTTCGCCACCCGGCCGGCGGGGCCGGCACACACGTTCGGCTACCACCGCTCCGAGATCCTCGCGGCCCTCGCCAACGGCGCCGCCCTCGTGGCCATCTCCGTGTACATCTTCATCGAGGCCTTCCAGCGCCTGGGCGATCCGCCCGAGGTACAGGGGGGACTCATGGTGGGCATCGCCTTCGGCGGACTGGTCGTCAACGCGCTCGGTCTGCTCATCCTGCGTGGCGGGCGCGAGGGCAGCCTCAACGTCCGGGGTGCGTGGCTGCACGTGCTGGCCGATCTGCTGGGGAGCGTGCAGGCGCTGGCGGCCGGGGCCCTGATCTGGGCCTTCGGGTGGAACTGGACCGATCCGGTCGCCTCCGTGCTGATCGGCGTGTTGGTGGTCTTCTCGGCCTGGAGCCTGCTCCGCGACTCGGTCGCGGTCCTCATGCAGCGTGCGCCACGTCACATCGACGTGGTGGCGCTGCGCCAGGCGCTCTGCGCGCTCGAGGGTGTGGTCGCCGTCGAAGATCTGCACGTCTGGACGCTCACGAGCGGCAAGGATACGCTCTCGGCGCACGTGGTGGTGGCAGATCCCCATCCGCACCCGCGGATGCTGCGGACGGTCCAGGCGCTGGTGCGGGAGCGCTTCGCGATCGAGCATGTCACCGTGCAGCTCGAACCCCAGGGATTCGACGAGCCGCGCGTGCCGTTCTAGGGTGGGCCGTCGTCGGCCCGACGCCACCCATGGGCGGCCCGCACGGGAAGGGCCGAGCCCTCCAGCGCCTCAGTCCGCCGAGCCGTCGAGCGAGGCGAGGAAGCGCTCGATCATGGCCGGCGTCAGGACGATGCCCGTCAGGGTGCGTCCGTTCGCGACCAGGGCGGGGATCGATCGGATGCCCGCTTCGCGTGCCCGATCCCGATGGGTGAGGAACTCGACCTTGGTCACCTCGATGTCCGGGTGCCGACGGAGGACCTTCCGGAGGGCGAGCCCCGAGATCCGACAGCGCGGACAGATCGCGGAATGGAAGAAGACGATCGCGTTCCCGCTCTTCTCCATCACGCCTCCCGTCGGCGCAGCGTGGAGCGCCCCTGTGCCGGACGCTTCACACCCGACGCGGCGGCTCCGATCCCGAGTGCCCCGGCAAAGCCCAGCAGCGCGTCTTCCAGGACGGACAACCGGACCCGGTAGTAGATCGTCCTTCCCTCCTTCTCGGCTTCGATCAGCCCTGCCTCCTGCAGCACCGAAAAGTGCGCGGACATCGTGGGCTTCGAGACGGGGAAGTGGTCCGAAAGCTCGCCTGCGGTCCGGGCCCCGTCGCGCAGCAGCTCGAGCACGCGGCGGCGGGTGGGATCCGCGAGCGCCTTGAACACCTTGTTGCTCGTCATTCCACCTGCCTCCAGGGGGCGACGTTCATCCAGACGATGGCGCCGAGCGTGCTCAGCACCACCGCGAGGCCAGCGAGCCGGAGCACGCGCACCGCGAAGGCGACCTGCGCCGTCAAGGAAGCGAGCGCGACGGCAAGCCCGAGGACCACGACGGTCGTGCCCACGAACCGACGCGCGACCGTCACCCGCTCCGCGTGTCGACGCGGGAGCAGCGCCAGCGGCGTGAGGATCTTGGGGAGGGCGTTGCCGACCCCGATCAGGACCACCCCGTAGAGCCCTCCGATGACGCGCCGCTCCACATCAGGAGGGAGCGGAGGCCCGCCGAGGCCCGACCAGAGGTCGAGTCCGAGGATCACGGTCTGGCGCACGCCCAGCGCGAACACGAACAGGGTGGCGGCCGACAGGAAGTAGCGGCGCACATCGGACGGATCTCCCGTGCCCCGCTGCCGAACGCCAACCAAGACCCATCGATACCACAGCGCCAGGCCCAGCCACAGCACAGGAAGCAGCAGGCCGGCCACGAGCCAGCGGCGACCCTGTTCCGGGGTGGTGAGCGCGTTCCCCAGGGCGAGGACTCCGACCAGCGCCATGACCAGGGGGACGCCCCGGCGTTCGCGGAGCAGTCCCCGAAGCGAGTGATCGGGCGCGGTCTTCATAGTTAGATGATTAGCTAAATGTCGATCGATGTCAAGCATGGCGACCGTCGCGTACGGTGGCCGACGGAGGATGGGGGGCCGGTCGAAGCGCGGAGCGGGAGGTGGGCCGGGACGTACGCGCCCGTCGGCCCGGGCGCGGCGGGTTCGGGAACGGGGCCCCCGGCCCCCGCCGTCCCGCCGGCAGGGTCTTCTAGTCGTTCTCGCCGGTGGCCATCGCCTGCCGGAGTCTGGCCCGCCGCGCCAGGAACATCGGCGCCACCAGGCTCACCACGGCCAGCACCCACAGGGTCACCGCGATCGGGGAGCTGAACAGGATGCCCCACTCGCCTCCGGACAGGAACATGGCCCGGCGCAGGCTCTTCTCCATCAGCGGACCCAGCACCAGGCCCAGGATCACCGGCGCCAGCGGCATACCCGCCTTGCGCATGGCGTACCCGACCACGCCGAACCCGGTCATGAGCACCAGGTCGAAGGCGCTCTGATTCACCGCATAGACCGCCACGAAGGAAAGCGCGGCCACCGCGGGCAGCAGGAACCAGCGCGGCACCGTGAGCGCCCGGACGAAGACCCCCACCAGCGGCAGGTTGAGCAGCAGCAGGAACACGTTGCCGACGTACATGGACGCGGCCAGGCCCCAGAACAGGTCCGGCTCCTCCGTGATGAGGAGCGGACCGGGCGTGACGCCCAGGCCCATCAGGGCACCCAGGAGCACCGCGGTGGTGCCGCTGCCCGGCACGCCCAGCGTGAGCAGCGGGATCATGGCGCCGTTCGCGGCCGCGTTGTTGGCGGACTCGGGCGCGGCCACGCCGCGGATGTCGCCCTTCCCGAACGTGCCCTCCCGGTCGGACACACGTTGTTCGGTGGAGTAGGCGAGGAAGGAGGCGATGGTGCCGCCCGCGCCGGGCAGCACCCCGACCAGGAAGCCGAGCACGCTGCCGCGGAGCATGCTGCCCAGCGAGGTGACGAACTCCTTGGCGCTGATCATCACGCGGCCGAAGGAGCGGGTGACGGCCTGACCCCGGTCCGTGTCCTCGAGGAGCTGCAGGACCTCGCTCACGGCGAACAGCCCGATGGTCACGACGACGAAGTCCATCCCGTCCAGCAGCTTGATCTGCCCGAACGTGAAGCGGGGGACCGAGCTGTTGGGATCGAGTCCCACCGTGGCGAGCAGCAGACCGAACGCCGTGGCCGCCAGCCCCTTGATGAGCGTCCCGCTCGACAGGCTGGAGAGAGCCGCGAACGCGAAGATCATCAGGGCGAAGTATTCGGCCGGCCCGAAGCGGATGGCCCACTCGGCCAGCAGCGGAGCGAACAGCACGAGGAAGAAGATGGACACGGTGCCGCCGAAGAACGACGCGATGGCCGCCATCGCCAGCGCCGGGCCGCCCCGCCCCTGTCGGGTCATGGCGTTGCCGTCCAGCGCGGTCACCACCGCCGACGCGGTGCCCGGCACGTTCAGCAGGATGGTGCTGATGGAGTTGCCGTACTGGGAGCCGTAGTAGATCCCCGCCATGAGGATCAACGCGGACTCGGGGCTCATCCCCGTGGCGAAGGTCAGGGGGATGAGGATCGCGATGGCATTGATGGGACCGATGCCCGGGAGCATGCCCACGAACGTGCCCACGAAGACGCCGACGAACGCCAGCAGCAGATTGACCGGCTGCAGCGCGACGCCGAAGCCGCCGACGAGGTGGCTCAGCCCATCCACAGGGCCTCCCAGACGCGGCCGAGCGGGAGCTGCAGGTCCAGCGCCCAGACGAAGAGGTACCAGAGCACGGCCGACAGCGCGGTAGCGGCGCCGAGGCTCTTGAGCCAGGGCCCGTCGAAGAGCAGGGACAGCGCCGTGACGGTGATCGTGGTGGCGACGACGAAGCCCAGCGGCGCCAGGAGCGCAGCATAGACGAGGAACGCGAGGACCGCCCCCGCCATGCGCAGCAGCACGGGTCGTTCCGGCCACCGTCCGGCCGAGCCGGGTCGGAGCAGGAGAAGGACGCCCGACAGCACGAAGACCGCGGCCGACAGCAGCGGAAGCGCCTTGGGACCGACGGGGTCGGTGAGGAACAGGACGTCGAAGGTCATGGCCTGCGCACCGACGGCCAGCCCCAACAGAATCAGGACGAGACCCGTGACCCGGTCCGCGCGGGTGGAAGCGGTCACCGGATCAATCCGATCTCACGGGACATCGCGCGGAAGTCGCGCACCTCCTGCTTCACGAACGCGTCGAACTCATCGCCCACCATCAGGTAGGGCTCCCACCGATTCTGCGCGCGGGCGGCTTCCCATTCGGGGGTGGCGGCCATGCGCGCGAAGACGTCCACCCACTCCTGGTAGCGTTCGTCGCTGATGCCGCCCGGCGCGAAGAAGCCGCGCCAGGTCACCCAATCCACGTCGACGCCCGACTCGCGGGCGGTGGCGACGCCGGTCAGCACGCCGCCCAGGCGGTGCGGCGCCAGGACGGTGATGGGCCGCATGCGCCCGGCCTGCACCTGACCAAGGATCTCCGAGACCTCGCCGCTGAACACCTGCACGAAGCCGCCCAGGAGTGCGGTCATGGCTTCGCCACCGCCGTCGAACGGCACGTAGCGGATGGAACGGGGGTCGATCCCGGCCCGGTGCGCGAGGAGCAGCACCTTCATGTGGTCCTGACCCGCGGCGGCACTCCCGCCGCTCACGGCGATGCGCGTGGGGTCGGCGCGCCAGGCGGCGAGCAGGTCGTCCAGGGTCTGCCAGGGGGCATCGGCCGCCACGGCCAGCACACCGTACTCGGCGCCCACGGCGCCCACCCAGCGCACGTCGTCCTCGTCCAGCCGCCCCCACTGGCCCTGTCCCAGCAGGAGGGTCGTGCCGGGGCTGGCCGCGAACAGCACGTTGGGGTCCCGGTCCCGCTGAGCCACTGCGTGGGCGTAGGCGACGCCCCCGCCGGCCCCGGGCATGTTCAGGGTGCGCACCGCGCCCGGGCTCAGGCCCAGCTCGCCCATCACCATGCCCGCCGAGCGGCACGTTCGGTCCCAGCCGCCGCCCACGTTGGCCGGGGCGATGCACTCCCAGCCACGCGCGCCTCCGTCGGGGAGACAGGCGCTGGAGAGGATCGCGAGCGCGGCGATCCACGCCCGGGGCGCTGCTCTCCGGTCCATGACGTCTCCCTGTACGGGGCGGTCCTCCCCGGGGGGCGGGTTGGGCCGGGGCACAGTATGGGGTGGGGACCGGGTCAGGACGAGGGGGGCGGGATCGGCCATCTCCGCGGGCACCGGGACCGCCGTCGCTCGCACTGCGCCAAGGCCACCGACGGCCCACCGGACCGCCCCGGTTGCCGAGCCGCTCAAGGCTGGACACGGGGCAGGAGCGCATTGATCGGTATGAAGCAGTGGCTGCAATCGGTATGACGCAACCATAGCGACCGGTATTCTGCAACCGTCAGGCCTCCGTGACTCCGGGTGGAGCCGAAGGCGTGGTCGCCGACGGGGGGCAGCGCTTCGTGGTGACGCGCCACGGGAACGAACTGGCGGCCATGGTCCTGCTCCGAGCCGCCTCGCTCCTGGAGCGGTTGCGGGAGCTGCTGGAGAAGCGGGACGTCGACGTCCGCGAGAACGCTCCTCCCCCACACCCTTGACCTATCAACATTCATTGATACATTATCGCCCATGCCCACCACCACCCCATCCGCCGAAGCCCTGCTCCTGCGCTTCCAGGCCGTGGCCGAGGAGACGCGCTTCCAGATCGTGCAGCTCCTCTCCGACGGGGAGCGCTGCGTCTGTGAGCTGCAGGACGCGCTGGACGCGGGCCAATCGCGGCTGTCCTTCCACCTCAAGAAGCTCAAGGAGGCCGGTGTGGTCTCCGACCGGAAGGAAGGGCGGTGGGTCTACTACGCCCTGGAGCCCGGTGCGCTGGAAGAGATGCGGGCCTTCCTGGGTGAGGTGAAGCCGGACCAGACGTGGCGGGCGCCCAGCCGTTCGGGCGGGTCCTGCTGCAGTTAAGTGCAACCTGCCTTTTTATTTACCCTAATACATCAACCGCTGTTGATATGGAGAGACCGATGAGCCAGCCGACCACCACGGGCCAGGAGGTCCGGGAGATCGTTCGCGAGAAGTACGGGGAGGCCGCCAAGCGGGCGGCCAGTGGCCAGAAGGGGAGCTGCTGCGGGACATCGTCCTGCTGCGGACCGGACGCCACCGACCCGATCACGCGGGACCTGTACGACTCGGTGACCGCCTCGTCGCTGCCGGAGGCGGCGGTGCTGGCCTCGCTGGGGTGCGGCAACCCGACGGCGCTGGCCGAGCTCTCCCCGGGGGAGGTGGTGCTGGACCTGGGCAGCGGAGGCGGCATCGACGTGCTGCTCTCGGCCAAGCGGGTGGGCCCCAGCGGCAAGGCCTACGGTCTGGACATGACGGACGAGATGCTGGCCCTGGCCCGGAGGAACGCCGCCGAGGCGGGCGCGGAGAACGTGGAGTTCCTGAAGGGCGAGATCGAGCACATCCCGCTCCCGGACAACAGCGTGGACGTGATCATCAGCAACTGCGTCATCAATCTCTCGGCGGACAAGCGCCAGGTGTTCCAGGAGGCGTTCCGGGTGCTGAAGCCCGGGGGCCGCTTCGCCGTCTCCGACGTGGTGGTGCGGGGCGAGGTCCCCGACGACATGCGTCGCAGCATGGAGCTCTGGGTGGGCTGCATCGCCGGTGCGCTCGAGGAGAGCGAGTTCGAGACGCTGCTCAAGGAAGCCGGCTTCGAGGACCCGAGCCTGGAGCCCACGCGCATCTACGAGGTGGAGGACGCGCGCGCCTTCCTGGAGGAGTCGGGGCTGGACGTGGACGCGTTCGCAGCCGCCGTCGAAGGTCGGTTCATGTCCGCGTTCGTGCGGGCGTGGAAGCCGTTGGCGGAGGCGGCGGAGCCGTGTTGCGGGCCGGGCTGCTGCGACTGAGCCGTATCCCACCCGTGCGCAGCACGAGGAGCCGGACATGAGGATCGCCCTCATCAGCGACATCCACGCCAACCTGCCCGCCCTCGAGGCGGTGCTGGCGGACATCGATGCCCGCGCCGACGTGGAAGCCGTCTACCACCTGGGCGATCTGATCGGCTACGCGCCGTGGCCGAACGAGGTCGTGGCGCTCCTGCGGGAGCGCGGCGTCCCCGGTACCGCGGGCAACTACGACTCCACCACGGCCACGGACCATGCGCACTGCGGCTGCCGCTACGAGGATCCGCGCCAGGAGGAGCTGAGCCACGTCAGCTACGCGTGGACGCGTGCGCACGTGTCGGCGGAGACGAAGGCGTGGCTCGCGACGCTGCCGTTCCGTCTCGACATCCGTCCGCTGGGCGGCCACGCGGCCGGACCCACGCTCACCCTGGTCCACGGCAATCCGGTCCTCAACACGGTCTACTGGACCGAAGACCGCTCGGACGACTTCTGTCGCAAGATGGCGCAGCGGCTCGCCGCCAGGGCCGGTGACGTGATCGCGTTCGGCCACACCCACAAGCCGTGGCACCGCGTCGTGGACGATCTCCACTTCGTGAACACGGGCTCGGTGGGCCGGCCCAAGGACGGCGACTGGCGGGCGGGCTACGCGCTGCTCGAGATGGACGGCACGCGGGTGTCCGTGCAGTTCCCGCGCGTGGAGTACGACCTGCGCCGAGCGACCGAGGCCATCCGGCGCAGCGAGCTCCCGGATGCCTTCGCACACTACCTCGAAGTCGGCGGCGCCGTCCCCTCGACGCCGGCCTGAACCCACCTCCCTCAGCCCACCCGAGCACTCGCCATGTCCCGACCCGCGGCCGGACGCCGCCTGTCGTTCCTGGATCGCTTCCTGACGCTGTGGATCTTCGCCGCCATGGCGCTCGGCGTCCTGCTGGGCGCGCTATGGCCGGACGGCGTCCGCCTGCTGAACGAACGCACGCAGGTCGGCACCACGTCGCTCCCGATCGCGATCGGGCTCATCCTGATGATGTACCCGCCGCTGGCCAAGGTGCGCTACGAGGAGCTGGGCGACGTCTTCCGGAACCGCCGCGTGCTCGGCCTCTCGCTGGTGCAGAACTGGGTGATCGGGCCGGTGCTGATGTTCGCGCTGGCGGTGCTCTTCCTGCGCGACCGGCCCGAGCTCATGACCGGTCTGATCCTGATCGGGCTCGCCCGCTGCATCGCCATGGTCATCGTCTGGAACGAGCTGGCCGACGGAGACAACGAGTACGCGGCCGGTCTGGTGGCGTTCAACTCCATCTTCCAGGTGCTGTTCTACGCGCTGTATGCCTGGATCTTCCTCACGCTCCTGCCTTCCGCGCTGGGCCTGGGCGCCGTCGTCGTGGACGTCACCATGGGAGAGATCGCCACGAGCGTCTTCATCTACCTGGGCGTCCCGTTCCTCGCCGGAATGGCGACGCGCGCGCTGGGGCTGCGCCTGAAGGGCGCGGAGTGGTACCGCGATGTCTTCGTGCCACGCATCGCTCCACTGACCCTGGTCGCGCTGCTCTTCACGATCGTCGCGATGTTCTCCATCCAGGGCGGCGCCATCCTGGCGCGTCCGTTGGATGTTGTTCGCGTCGCGGTCCCGCTGCTCCTGTACTTCGTCGCGATGTTCGCACTCACGTTCTTCATGAGCCGTAAGGCGGGCGCGTCCTATCCGCAGACGGCCACGCTGGCCTTCACGGCCGCCTCCAACAATTTCGAGCTCGCCATCGCCGTGGCCGTGGCCACCTTCGGGCTCGGCCACGGGGCCGCCTTCGCGGCGGTCATCGGGCCGCTGGTGGAGGTCCCGGTCCTGATCGGCCTCGTGGGTGTGGCGCTGCGCTGGCGGCGACGGTGGTTCCCGTCCGACGCGCCCGCGATCGCGGGGGTGGCCACCTGTGCCGTTCCCGCGGGGGTCCACGCCCGCTCGGAGTAGGGTCGGAGGCCCACCGGGGCCCCATCGGCTTGACCAATTTGTACAAAAGTTGCATTCTGTGCAGACGGGGTGGAGCCCCCAGCCGAACGCACGGAGTGAGGTCATGGACGAGCCGGAACAGCGCCCCCGGGAGATCTCGGCGGCCGAGGCGCGCAAGAACCTGGCGGAGGTGGTGAGCCGCGCCGCCTATGGCGGTGAGCGCTTCGTCGTGACCCGCCACGGGAAGGGGCTGGCCGCCATCGTGCCCCTCGAGGACGCCGCGCTGCTCGACCGACTACGGGCGGCGCTCGCCCGGCGGGACGTCGAAGCTGCCTTGGAAGAGATCGCCCGCGAGGGTGCGATCCCCTGGGACGAGGTGCGCCGCGACCTGGATCTCTGAGCGGTGGCCGTCCGGATCTCGATGGCTCCGGCGGCGGCCGCCACCCTGCGCGGTCTTCCCCGGGGCCAGCGTCGGGCTCTCGCCGCTCGGATCGACGAGCTCTCCCGGATCGGCCTGCCGCCCCGCGCAGCAGACGGTGAGCCCATCGATATCCCGGCGGGCGATCACGTGCTGGTCGGGCTGCCGGACGAACGGGGGACGGCGCTGGTGGTGCTGGCCATCCACGCGCGCACGCGGGGTTGGGCAGGGGTGGTGGACGTGGCCCGGCGTATGTCCGGGTCCTGGCGTGGAGGAGGGGGCATGGGTGGATGGGTGCGGGACCTGAGGCGGGCAGCGCGCAGCCTTTCACGGGCGCCGGGCTATGCAGTGGCGGCCGTGCTCACGCTCGCGCTCGGCATCGGAGCCGCGGTCGGGGTGTTCAGCGTCGCCAATGGCGTGTTGTTGCAGCCGCTGCCGTACGGCGATCCCGATCGCGTGGTCACGGTGTGGAGCCGCTGGGTGGACTTCGACCAGACCTGGGTCTCCTACGAGGAGTACCTGAACTACCGGCAGCAGAATCGCACGCTCGCCGACGCGGCCCTGTACTTCACGTCGTCGCACACCTTCACCTCCACGGAGAACCCCGAGGAGGTCCGCTCGGCCGTGGTCTCGCCCAACCTCTTCTCGGTGCTGGACGTGGCTCCGGCCCTCGGCCGGGCGTTCACGTGGGAGGACGGCGACACGGAGGCTCCGGTCGTCCTCCTCGGGCACGACGTCTGGCAGAGGCGCTTCGCTGCCGACCCGGCCATCGTGGGGCAGGACGTGCTGATCAACGGTCTGCCGTTCACGGTGCTGGGCGTCATGCCGGCGGGGTTCCGGGTCCCGGAGGACTACGGATCCTCCGCACCCAGCGAGGTCTTCTTCACGACGGCGATCGAGCGCGACGCGCCCGTGCAGGTGCCGCAGAACGGCGGCAACCACGGCTACTTCATGGTGGCACGCGTGGCGGACGGGGCCGGCCTGCCGGAGGTGGAGTCCGACCTGCGCGCCATCGCCGGCCGCCTGGAGGCGGAAGGCATCTATCCACCCGAATGGGGCTTCCGACCGGTGGTGCTGCCCGTCACGCGCGACGTGGCCGGTGACGCGGCCACCACGCTGCCCCTCCTCCTGGGCGCCTGCCTGCTGGTGCTGCTGATCGCGTGCGGGAACGTCGCCAACCTGACGCTGGCGCGCGGGGACGGACGCGGTCGGGAGGTCTCGGTCCGGCGCGCCCTCGGAGCGGGACGGGGTCGCATCCTGCGGGAGCTCCTGACGGAGAGCGCCGTGATCGCCCTGGCGGCCGGCGCGCTCGGCACCCTCCTGGCTGCCGTAGGGGTGCGGCTCCTGCTGGGGCTGAGCCCCGCCTCGGTTCCGCGCAGCGCCTCCGTGGGCATCGATCCCACGGTCCTGCTGTTCGCGCTCGTGGCCTCCGCGCTCGCGGCCATCCTCACCGGCTGGTATCCTGCGCGCGCTCTCGCCCGCAACGACACGGCGGCGGCCTTGAGCGCGGAGCGCGGCGCCGGCGGAGCCGCCCGCGGGAACCGCATGCGCGGTCTCCTCGTCGCCGCTCAGATGGCGATGGCCGTGGTGTTGCTCACCGCGTCCGGACTCATGATGCGCACCTTCGCCGGGCTGCTGCAGGTGGACCTGGGCTTCGTGACCGAAAACGTGCTCACCGCCCGCATCACCACGCCCTCCGCATCGTATGCCGAGCCGGAGGATGTGGCCCGCTTCTGGGAGGATCTCCTCACGCGCGTCCGCGCGCTGCCCGGTGTGCGCGAGGCCGGTGCCGCGCGCCTCCTGCCGCTGGCCTCGGAGATGGGAGACGCCGGCTTCAATGTCGTCGGCCATGTCACGCCTCCCGGGCAGTCCACGCCGGCCGAATGGCAGTTCGCGACCCCGGGCTACCTGGAGGCCATGCGGATCCCGGTGTTGCGGGGCCGTTCCTTCGGGCCGGACGACCGGCGCGACGCGCCGGCCGCGATGTTGATCAACCGCGCCGCCGTCGAACGGTACTTCGCCCCGGGCGAGGAGCCGCTCGGCGCGCGGGTCGCCACGTTCGCGGGGGACACCGCCACGATCGTGGGAATCGTGGGCGACGTGCGCCACAACGGGATGACAGCCGACATCAAACCGCGTTGGTACCGCACGCCGGCGCAGATCACCAGCGCGGGCACCCTGCGGCGGCTGACCCTGGTGGTGCGCAGCGAACGGGATCCGGCGGCACTGATCGAGCCGGTACGCGCGGCCGTGCACGACATCGATCCGCGGGTGGCGCTGGCGGATGTGCGCACGCTGGAGGAGGTCGCAGGCTCGGCGCTGGCGCAGCCGCGCTTCGCGCTCGTGCTGCTGGGGGCCTTCGGCGCGTTGGCGTTCGCGCTGGCGTTGATCGGGATCTACGGTGTGCTGGCCTACGCGGTGAGCCGCCGCACGCAGGAGATCGGTCTGCGCATGGCGCTGGGAGCCGCGGCACCGGACGTCCTGCGGCTCGTGGTCGGCGAAGGCCTGGGGATGGCCGTTGCCGGGGTGTCGGTGGGCGTGGTGCTGGCCCTGGCGAGCACGCGGGCCATGGACAGCATGTTGTACGGCGTGGATGCCCAGGATCCGACGACGTTCGTGGTGGTGCCCCTCGCGTTCGTGCTCGTCGCGGCGGTGGCGTGCCTGGTCCCGGCGCTGCGGGCCGCCCGCGTGGATCCGGGCGTGGCGCTACGACACCAGTAGCGCGGCGGGCGCGACCTCAGACGGAGCGGGGCCCGACCGTGTAGCCCGCACCGCCCACCGCGACGACGCCCCGCTCCTCGAACGTGACGTCGATGCGGCCCAGCCGCACCCCGCCCCACCCCACCTGGTGCACCAGCGTGGACGATCCGTCCGGATGGGTGTGCAGGACGGGCGCATCCAGGAAGGTGTGGGTGTGCCCGCCCAGCACGATGTCCAGACCGGGCACCTCGGTGGCCAGGCGGAGATCGCTGGGGCGGTCCCCCCGGTACTCGTGTCCCAGGTGGGACAGGCACACCACCAGGTCGCACGCTTCGTCGTGGCGGAGCACGTCCACGGCCTGCCGCGCGGCGGCCAGCGGATCGGTGTAGCGCACGCCTTCGTGGTTGTGGTCGAGCACCAGTCCCCGGAAGTCGATCCCGAGCCCGAAGATCCCGATGCGCAGGTCGTCGACCTCCCGGATCCGCCACGGCTCGACGTGTCGGGCCAGACGGGGATCGTCGATCTCGTAGTTGGCGCACACGAGCGGGAAACCGGCGTGCTCCAGCATCGACACCAGCCCGTCCACGCCGTTGTCGAACTCGTGGTTGCCGAGCGTGCTCATCGCGTAGCCCAGCTCGGTCATGGTGCGCATCTCCACCTCTCCCCCGAAGAGGTTGAAGTACGCGGTGCCCTGCACCATGTCGCCGGAATCCAGCAGGAGCACGTTCGGCTCCTCCGCGCGGATCCGCTCCACCAGCGACGCGCGGCGCGCGACGCCGCCCAGATCCGACATGGGACCGCCGTCCGCCGGGAACGGGTCGATCCGGGAGTGCGTGTCGTTGGTGTGGAGCAGCACGAGCCGCCGCGCCTCCTGGCCCCGCGCGAAGGCGGGCAGGAGCAGCGTACCGGCGGCGCCGGTGCCGAGCGTCCGTACGAAGCGGCGCCGCCTCATCGGCCGGCCATCCGGATGCGGCCGGGTGGGGCCGCCGTGAGGGTGCCGAGCTCG
>JAWKQN010000019.1 GCA_041390125.1 Gemmatimonadota bacterium
ATCTATCTGCCCATCTCGCTCATGACCCCCATCTTCGTGGGCGGGCTCATGCGACAGGCCCTGACGCGCCGCTACGAGAGCGCAGGCACGGACGCCGACGGGGTGGAGGTGCTGGCCGAGAAGCGCGAGCAGGGCGTCCTGTACGCATCCGGCCTCATCGCCGGAGCCGCCCTGGTCGGTGTGTTGATCGGCGGTGCCATCTACGGCGTGACCCGCTTCACGGGCGATCCGTCCAACGCGGACCGGTGGGTGATCGGGCACCACTGGTCGGAGTTCACCGCCTGGTCGTCGCCGGTGATCGGCACGCTGGTGTTCGTGGGGCTGTGCGGCCTGCTCTGGCGTGCGGCCACCCGTGCCATGGAGGCCCGATGAGACGTGCCGTCACCCGCGGACTCCTGGCGGCGGCGGCCGGGGCGGGATTGCTCCTCGCCTGCGACTCCAGCGACCCCGGCGGCCCGGCGCGCACCATCAGCGCCGACGTGTTCATCGACACGTACGTGGACCTGCGTATCGCGGGGTTGAGCAGCGCCGGGCTGGAGATCGCGCCCGAGGAGCGGGAGCGGATCCTGGCGGAGCACGGTGTGGATCCGGACGACCTGCTCGAGTTCGTGGACCAGCACGGCACCGACGTGCCCTACATCGCCCAGATCTGGGACAGCGTGGAGGTCCGCTTCCGGCGCGAGCGGGACGCCATCCACGCGCAGGGCGGGGACAGCGCGAGCTGAGGGTCGGACAGCGCGAGCTGGGGGTCGGGTAGCGCGAGGGCGGATCGGATCCGCGGAGACGCACGAAGGGCCGGGCGGCTCCGGATCGGGTGTCCCCTCCTGTGCGGAGCTTCCCTACCGCAGGCCCGACCCGAAGCTCGCCCCGATCGCGACGGCCTGACGGTCCCCGACCGTGAGCCCGAAGCGCACGGCCCATCCGGTGTCGAAGGCCAGGTCGACGCCTGCGTCCACCACGACGTCGATCCCGACCTCCTCGCGATTGGGCTCGTCTCCCAGGAAGCCATCCAGGACGATCCGGGGCCCTCCGTACGGCAGGATGCGCACGTCCGGGCTCTGGATCAGACGGCCCAGGCTCAGCCCCACCGGCACGCTGACCAGGACGTCCTCGCCCACGGAGGCGCCCAGACCCCCGACCCACAGGACGTCCAGCGGGAACGCCTCGTCGGCCGTGGTGAGCGGGCCGGAGAAGTCCACACCCCCGAACACGACGGCCTCCCCCTGGACCTCCTCGGTGACGCCGACCCGGAACCCCAGACCGGACGGCGCCCGGCCGCGGCGGTAGTGCACCAGGGCGCCCATGCCGTCCGAGGCGTCCGCGTCGATCAGGAAGACCTGCAGGCCGGCCGGGGAGCCCGGGGCCAGCAGGAGTGGGCTGTCCCAGGCCACCTGGGCCGTGGCCCGATCCGGGACGCCCAGCCCCACCACGACGAGCAGCACCCCCACGACCCTCGCCCGCATCGGTGGCCCTCCGTACCGTGGCTCCTGCGGGACCGCGCCCGGCGGCCCCGACCCGGACGGGCGCGGAGCAAGATCCCCGCCAGCCGACGAACCCCTGGCCCCGGAGTTCCATGGAGACGCCCACGCCCGGCCACCGAATGGAGCCGATGGAGACCCGGACCGCCGACGAGCGCACCCGCGCCTTCTCCGGCGCGCCCTGGGAGGGCCCCATCGGCTATTGCCGGGCGCTGCGCGTCGGGGCCCAGATCTTCGTGACCGGCACGGCGCCCGTCACGGACGAGGGGGCCGTCCACGCGCCGGGCGATGCCTACGCGCAAGCGGTCCGGTGCCTGGACCTGATCGAACGGGCGCTCGGGACCCTCGGCGGTGAGCTGCGCCACGTGGTGCGGACCCGCATGTATGTGACCGACATGGGCCGCTGGCGCGAGGTCGGACGGGCGCACGGGGAGCGGTTCGGCGCCCATCCCCCCTGCACCACCCTGGTCGAGGTGCGGGCCCTCATCGAGCCGGAGATGCTGGTCGAGATCGAGGCGGACGCCGTGCTGGACTGACGCCGGACGAGCCAGCTCGGACGGGCTGGGGCGGCCCGTCGGAGCTCCCGACCGACCGTCCGGGACCGGCGCCCCCGATCGGATCAGGGCCCCGGAGGCGCGGCCCCGGCCGGCGACGGCCGACGACGGTCCGCCCAGCGGGCGTACGCCGGCATCAGGAACGCGGAGAGCATGTACGCCCAGCCGGGCAGCCCCAGGTAGCTCGGAGGAACGATCGCCGCGATGAGGATCGACAACAGCCCGGTCGAGCCCAGGAGGGCCCAGCTCCCGGCACCCGCGCGGGTCTCCCAGGCCTCGACGGCATCCAGCCGCAGCGCGTCCCGGCGACGCCAGGCATGCACGTACAGCCCGGTCAGCCACCCGCACATGGCGGTGAAGCCCACCCCGTAGAGCAGGAAGAGCCGGTTGACGTCCTCGGGACCGGTGACGGCGACCGTCTGCGAGCCGAGCGGCAGACCCGTGAGCTGGGACAGCCAGGAGAGCATGAGGCCGAAGACGAAGCGGAGCGGATAGACGTAGATCAACACCGTGAACACCAGACCGGTGCTGAGGAGCACGGCAGGTCCGTCATCCAGTCCGTAGCGGCGGCTCCACTGCTCGTGCCCCCACCAGAAGACCATCAGCAGCGCGCCGCTCATGACGAATGCCGGCACGTCGCGCAGTGCCCGCGCCAGAGCCGCGAAGTCCGTGGGAGGCTCGAGCGACACCACGAGCAACGTGAGCGAGAAGGCGAAGGCCGCGTCCGTGAAGGTCTCCAGACGCGTGGTCTCCAGGCCGCGCGGCCGGAACCCGCTCCGGTCGCGTGGCACGGTGGCGAGCGGGTCGGGTTCCGCGCTCACTCCCACTCGATGGTGGCGGGCGGCTTCGAGCTCACGTCGTAGCAGACGCGGTTGACGCCGGCGACCTCGTTGATGATCCGCGTGGAGATCCGCGCCAGGACGTCGTGCGGGAACGGGAACCAATCCGCCGTCATCCCGTCCCGGGACGTGACCGCGCGCAGCGCCACGACGTTCTCGTAGGTGCGGGCGTCTCCCATCACGCCCACGGAGTGCACGGGCAGCAAGACCGCAAAGGCCTGCCAGATGTGATCGTACAACCCGGCGGCGCGGATCTCCTCCAGGTAGATGGCGTCCGCCTCGCGGAGCACGGCGAGCCGCGCCTCGCTGACCTCACCCAGCACCCGGATCGCCAGACCCGGACCGGGGAACGGGTGGCGACCCACGAACATCTCGGGCAACGCCAGCTCGCGGCCGACCGCCCGCACCTCGTCCTTGAAGAGCTCCCGCAACGGTTCGATCAGCTGGAAGCGCATGTCCTCCGGCAGACCCCCCACGTTGTGATGCGTCTTGATGGTGGCGGAGGGGCCCTTCACGGACAGGGACTCGATCACGTCGGGGTAGAGTGTCCCCTGCACCAGGAAGTCCGCCTCGCCCACGTCGCGCGCCGTCACTTCCTCGAACACCCGGATGAAGGTCTCCCCGATCCGCTTGCGCTTCTGCTCCGGATCGACGATGCCCGTGAGCCGATCGAGGAAGCGCTCGGAGGCATCCTCCACGATGAGGCGCATGCCCATATGCTGCCGGAACGTGGATTCCACGGTGGCGCGCTCCGTCTTGCGCAGCAGGCCCGTGTCCACGAAGACGCAGGTGAGCTGGTCGCCGATGGCGCGATGGACCAGGGCGGCGGCCACGGATGAATCCACGCCGCCCGACAGACCGCAGATCACCTGACGCCCACCGACACGCTCGCGGATGGACGCGACCGTGTCCTCGATGAAGGTGCCGGCCGTCCACGACGCCTCACACCCGCAGACGTCGAAGAGGAAGTTGGCCAGGATGCGCCCGCCCTCGGGCGTGTGCGCCACCTCCGGGTGGAACTGAACGCCGTAGATCGGCCGATCCTCCGCCCGGAACGCGGCAACGGGCAGGGACTCGGTGGAGGCGATGGTGCGGTAGCCCGGAGGCGGCCGGTCCACGTGGTCGCCGTGCGAGCACCAGACCTGGATGGGCGTCTCCGCGCTGAATCCCCCGAAGAGGGGGCTGGGCTCGCTGAGCCGCAGGTCGGCCCGGCCGTACTCCCGCTTGCCGGCGATGACCTGCCCGCCTTCCAGGTGCGCCACGAGCTGCATGCCGTAGCAGATCCCCAGGATGGGGATACCGGCGGAGAGGAGCCCGGCATCCAGGGTGGGGACGTCGTCCCCGTACACCGACGAAGGGCCCCCGGCCAGCACGATCCCTTTCGGGCCCCACTCCCGGATCCAGGCCAGGTCCCGGGTGGGAGGATGGATCTCGCAGTAGACGTGCTCCTCCCGGACGGCGCGCGCGATCAGCTGCGTGAACTGCGATCCGTAGTCGATGATCAGGATGCGATCGTGCACGGGCCTCTCAGGTGGGATCGGGCTCGGGGATGTGCTCGCCCCGCACGAGGTCCGCGAACGTCTCCCTCTCGCGGATGAGGGTCACACGCCGTCCGTCCACCAGGACTTCGGCCGGACGGCGCCGGGCGTTGTAGTTGGACGCCATGGTGAACCCGTACGCGCCGGCCATCCGCACGGCGAGGAGCTCGCCGACGCCGGGCACCGGCATGGTGCGGTCACGCGCCAGGAAGTCCCCGGTCTCGCAGATGGGGCCGACCACGTCCACCTGCTCGGCGCCGGTGCCGTCGGGATCGGAGACCGACTCGATCGCATGATAGCCGCCGTAGTGGCTGGGCCGCAGCAACTCGGTCATGCCCCCGTCGGTGACGACGAAGCGCTTGGCCGCGCCACGCTTCACCGCCAGGACGCGGGTGAGGAGGATGCCGGCCTCGGCGACGAGGAAGCGGCCCGGCTCCAGGATCAACCACAGGCCCCGTTCGCGCAGTGGTGGGATCACCAGCTCGGCGAGGGCGCGCAGCGGCATGGCGGGCTCGCCCTGGTACGAGACCCCGAAGCCACCCCCCAGGTCGAAGGCCTTCAGCGCGATGCCTTCGCGCTCCAGCGCGTCCACGATGGTCAGCGTCTGGGCCAGCGCCCGCGCGTAGGGCTCCGGGCTGGTGATCTGCGAGCCGATGTGCATGTCGATCCCCACCGGCTCCAGATGGGGGCTGGCCTTGGCCCGCCGATACAGCGCGGGCGTCTCCGCGAGGGACACGCCGAACTTGGTGTCCGCGTGCCCGGTGCGGGTATACTCGTGCGGCGTCGGGGAGAGCACGTCGGGATTGACCCGCACCGCGATGCCCGCCACCCGCCCCATCCGGGCCGCGGTGGCCTCGATGCGCTCCAGCTCCTCGACGCTCTCCACGTTGAAGGCCAGGATGTCCGCCTCCAGGGCAGCCGCGATCTCGGCCTCCGTCTTCCCCACCCCGGCGAAGACGATGCGCTCTCCCGGGACGCCTGCCCGGGTGGCGCGGTACAACTCGCCGCCGCTGACGATGTCCGCCCCGGCGCCCAGCTCCGCGAGCAGATGGAGCAGGGCCAGATTGCCGTTCGCCTTCACGGAATAGGCGATCAGCGGCCGGGCCTCGGCGAATGCCTCCGTGACCTGTCGGTAGCGGTCGCGGATGATGGCGGCATCGTAGACGTAGAGGGGCGTCCCGAAGCGGTCGGCGAGCGCATCGAGCTGCACCTCACCCGCGTGCAGCACGCCGTTCCGGCGGGGGAACGCCTCCATCAGTAGGCCCGAGCCCAGATGACCTCCATCCGCGACTCGCCCCCGCCGATGCATCGGGTGGGCGCCTGCGCCGAGCGGAACTCCTCGCCCGGGATCACGCGCACGGTGGCCCGCGTCTCCTCCTTCACCCGCGCCTCCACGGCGGGGTCCCCGCTCCAGCCCGTGTACACGAACCCGGCCCCGGCGTCCAACGCTTCGCCCAGCGCAGCCACCGAGTCGATGCCACCCCGTACCGAGTTCGCCTCGCGGCGGGCCCGAGCCCCCTCGAAGAGCGACCGCTGGAGGCCTTCGAGCAGCTCGGGGAGGCGCGCGAGGGCCTCTGCCTCGGGCAGGAAGAGCTTGCGATCCTCGCCGTCGACTTCGACGCGACGCACCACGACGACCTGGCCCTTCTCGAGGTCCTTGGGCCCGATCTCGATGCGGAAAGGCACGCCCTTGCGCTCCCATTCGTAGAAGCGGGCGCCCGGCGAGAGGTGGTCGCGCAGATCCACGTGGGCCCGCACCCCCGCCTCCGTGAGCGCGGCCCGGACGGCCTCGGCCTTCTCCACGACCGGCGTGCGCTGCGCGTCGTTGCGGTAGATGGGCAGGATCACCACCTGCGTCGGGGCCAGGCGCGGCGGGACCACGATGCCCTTGTCGTCCCCGTGCGTCATCACCATCCCGCCGATCATCCGGGTGGAGACGCCCCACGACGTGTTCCAGGCGTACTCCTCCTGACCCTGCTCGGACTGGAACTTCAGGTCGAACTGGCGGGCGAAGTTCTGCCCCAGCATGTGGGACGTGCCTGCCTGCAGCGCCTTGTTGTCCTGCATGAGGGCTTCGAGCCCGTAGGTGCGCACCGCCCCCGCGAACTTCTCGGACTCGCTCTTGAGGCCCGTGACCGGCGCCAGCCCGATCCATTCCTCCATGAACGACCGGTAGATGCCCAGGATGCGCAGCGTCTCCTCCTGGGCCTCCCCTTCCGTGGCGTGCGCGGTGTGCCCTTCCTGCCACAGGAACTCGGCCGTCCGCAGGAACAGCCGTGTGCGCAGCTCCCAGCGCATGACGTTGCACCACTGGTTGAGCAGGATGGGCAGATCCCGGTAGCTCTGCACCCACTTCGCGTACATGGCGTAGATCATGGTCTCCGACGTGGGTCGGATGACCAGCGGCTCCTCCAGCTCCTTGCCGCCGCCGTGCGTGACGATCGCGAGCTCGGGCTTGAAGCCCTCCACGTGCTCCTTCTCGCGCTCGATGAAGCTCATGGGGATGAGCAGCGGGAAGTAGGCGTTCTGGTGACCGGTCTCCTTGAAGCGGTCGTCGAGCGCCCGCTGCATCCGCTCCCAGATGCCGTATCCCCAGGGGCGGATGACCATGCTGCCGCGCACCGGGGAGTAGTCCGCCAGCTCCCCGCGCAGCACCACCTCGTTGTACCAGGCGCTGAAGTCCTCGGCGCGTGGGGTCAGAGCCTTCTCATCGGCCATCGTCGTGCTCACTCGGCTTGATCGAAGTTGAACCCGTGGACGTGCCTTCTCCGGCCATGCGCAATTGCAGCACGGCGGGAACGGCGAACAGCAGGACCGAACAGACCACCCAGGTGGTGCGGAAGGGCAGCCCCGCCCGGGAGAGCAGGCCGGCCAGCACCGCACCGCCGACCATCGCCAGGATCATCGCGAGGCCCAATACCACCGTCTCGAGCACACCGAACCGACGGATGGCACGCTGCATGTCCCGCCGCGTGCCTCCAAAGGCCTCCTCGTGCGAGTCCTCCCGGCTCATCGCAACTCGGAGAGCGCGACATCGCGCTCTCCGCCCGACGCCATGTCCTTCACGCGGGCCTGGCCGCGCGCGGTCTCCTCCGGGCCGAGCACGATCACCTCGCGGGCCCCTGCCGTCCCCGCAGCCTTGAACTGCCGCCGCACCGAGTCGGCGCCCAACGCGTAGGAGACGCTCCGTCCCCGCGCGCGCTGCGCGGTCGCGATCTCGAGCAGGAGCGCGCGTTGCTCCGGGCCGGTGGCGACGAGGAAGAGGTCCACACCGTCCGGGGTGGACGCATCCAGGCCGCGGTCCTTGAGGAGCTCGCCGAGCACCACGTCCCCCATCCCGAAACCGACCGCGGGGAGGGACTCCCCCCCCACCAGCTCGAGCAGGCGGTCGTAGCGCCCACCGCCACAGATGGCGCGCAGCTCGCCCTTGCGGTCGAACAGCTCGAAGACGATGCCGGTGTAGTAGGCCAGGCCGCGCACGATGCGGAGGTCGAAGGAGAGGAACGGGCCGAGGCCGCGCGCCTCCAGGTCGGCCCGATAGCCCTCCAGCGCGGACAGCCGCTCCCCGACGTCGTCGCGGCTCCCGAAGGCGGCCGTGGCCGCCTCCAGCCCGGGCGTCTCGAACAGACCCAGGAGGTCCCGCACGGCGGCGTCGCCCAGATTGGCTTCGGTCCGCAGCCGTTCGGCCGCCCGTCCGGGCCCCTCGCGCTCCAGGCGGTCGATCACCGACATGGTCGCGGGCGTCTGCTCCGCGGAGATGCCCAGCGCGGCGAAGAGGGCCGACAGGAGGCGGCGGTCGCTCACGCGCGCCATGAAGTCCTCGGACCCCAGCCCCAGCTCCCGGAGCCCGTCGACGGCGAGCGACAGCACCTCGGCGTCCGCGCCGGCGCCGGCCTCGCCCACCACGTCTGCGTTCCACTGGAAGTGCTCGCGCAGACGCCCGCGCTGCTGGCGCTCGTACCGGAAGAGCTGCGGGATGGCGAACCAGCGGATGGGCTTCGGCAGCGCCCGGCTGCGCTCGGCCAGGATCCGGGCGAGCGAGGGAGTCATCTCCGGCCGCAGGGCCACGTCGCGCCCGCCCTTGTCGGTGAAGGCGTAGAGCTGCTCCACGATCTCCGCACCGCTCTTGCGCACGTAGAGCTCGAGCGGCTCCAGCGGAGGGCCGTCGTACTCCGCGAAGCCGTAGCGCCGGGCGACCCGCCGCCAGGCGTCGAAGATCCGTGTGCGAGCCGCCATCGCCTCCGGGGGGAAATCCCGGAACCCCGGCAGGCGTCCGATGCTGGCAGCCTCCGTCATGGGCGCGAATCTAAAGTGTGGAGGACAAAGGACAATGCTTGCGTCCGCTCACACGGCGTCGGGATCGTCGGCCTCCGCCGCCACCGGCCAGGGCTCGATCCCGAGCAGCCCGAAGGCGTCGCCCACGGTGTGCGCCGAGCCCGTCACGAGCACGCTCGCCACGTCGGGGCCCACGGCGTCCAACATGGCGGCCAGATCACCCCCCCAGACCACCCCCGGAAGGTCGGCACGCCCCCGCCACGCCTCCACGTCGCGCGGCACCCAGCGACGGGAGGCCGGAGCGGACGGGGGCTCCACCAGCAGCGCCCGGTCGACGAGCGGACCCAGCCGCTCCAGCATCGACCGCCAGGGCTTGTCGCCCAGGATCCCCACCAGCGCCAGCGTGGGGCGCGGCAACCCGAACGTGGGCAGCGCCCGCGCCAGCGCCTCGATCCCCTCGGCATTGTGGGCCACGTCGAAGAGCCAGGGACGCCCCCGCACCGTGCGCAGGTCCAGGCGACCGGGCCACACCGTGCGGGCGAGCCCCTGCTGCAGCGCATCCCGGTCCGGTCGCCAGCGCTCCGGTAGCAGGTCCAGCAGGCGGACCGCCAGGAGCAGGTTGAGGGCCTGGTGGGCTCCCGGCAGCGGCGTCCACACGTCCAGGGCTCCCCACCCGCTGCGCTCCACCCGCGCGTCCAGCCCGCGCCCCGTCCAGCGGAGGTCGCCGAGCTCGGAGGCATCCACCGCGAGGGTCCGGGCGCCGAGCGCCCGGGCCCGCTCCATCAGGACGGCACGCACGGACGGGTCGGCCTCGGTGGTCAGGAACGGCACGTCCGGCTTGGCGATCCCGGCCTTCTCGCGCGCCACGCTGGCGTGGGTGTCCCCGAGGAACTCGGCGTGATCCAGCCCGACGTTGGTGACGCCCGCGATCAGCGGCTCCAGCACGTTGGTGGCGTCCAGCCGCCCGCCGAGCCCCACCTCCACCACCGCGATCTCGACGCCTTCCTCGCGGAAGGCGGTGAAGGCCAGGGCGGTGGCGGCCTCGAAGAAGGCGGGATCGAACGCGTCGACGGCGGGCGCGAGGCGGCCCGCCACGCTCTGCAGGAGGTCCGTGGCCAGGGGCCGTCCGTCCACCTGGATGCGCTCTTCGAACCGGACCAGGTGCGGCGATGTGTACAGGCCTACGCGGTGTCCGGCCGCGCGCAGGGCGGACGCCACGAGCGCCGACACGGAGCCCTTGCCGTTGGTCCCGCCCACGTGGACGGAGGCGAAGGCGCGCTCGGGGCGCCCCATGGCCTCCAGCAGCGCGCGTGTCTTCCCCAGCCCCCAACGCTCGGAGGGCGCCAGGCGGCCGGGAAACAGGTCGTGCAGAAGGGTGCGGGTGGCCGGATCGATCGGTCCCCGCGTGGTCTGTGGCGGATCGGGGGTGCGGCTCAGGCGGAGGCGATCCGGTGCGAGGCCTGCCCGGGTGCCGCGACGTCCCCCGCCACGGAGGCGCCCAGCACGTGCGCGAAGAGGCGCGCGATGGCGGCCTTCAGCTCGCGTCGATCCACGACGCGGTCCACCATGCCGTGGGCCAGCAGGAACTCCGAACGCTGGAACCCTTCCGGCAGCTCCTGGCGGATGGTCTCTTCGATCACCCGCGGACCGGCGAAGCCGACGAGCGCGTGCGGCTCCGCAAAGATCGCATCGCCCAGCATGGCGAACGAGGCGGTCACGCCCCCGGTGGTGGGATCGGTGAGCACCGAGACGAAGGGAAGGCCCGCTTCGTGGAGGCGGGCCAGCACCGCGGAGGTCTTGGCCATCTGCATGAGGGAGAAGATCCCCTCCATCATGCGGGCGCCCCCCGAGGCCGACAGCACGATCAACGGGGTGCGCCGCTCCAGGGCGGCCCGTCCGGCGCGCGCGATCTTCTCTCCCACCACCGAGCCCATGGAGCCGCCGATGAAGCGGAAGTCCATGATGGCGACGACGACGGGGCGCTCGTCCAGGGTGCCTTCCCCGGTGATCACGGCGTCGCTGCGACCCACCTTGCGTTCGGCCGCCCGCAGCCGGTCGGCGTAGGGCTTGAGGTCGGCGAACTCCAGCGGGTCGCCGCTCCGGAGGTCGGCGTCCCATTCCACGAACGACCCCGGGTCGAGGAGCAGCTCGAGATACCGCTCGGCGCTGATGCGCGTGTGGTGGCTGCAGGTGGGGCAGATGCCCCAGTTCTTGGCGAGCTTCTCCGTATACAGGATCTCGCCACAGCCGGGGCACTTGTCGAAGACGTCCGCCGGGACGTCCCGCTTCTCCTGCTTCTTGAGCGGCCCCTTGGGGCGCCGGAACCACGCTGCCACCCTTCCCTAGTCCTCCTCGAGGGCACGGAGCGCGACGGCGACGGAGAGCCAGGACATCAGCAGGAACGTGCCGCCGTAGCTCACGAACGGGAGAGGGATCCCGGTCACGGGAACCACCCCGATCGTCATGCCCACGTTGACGAAGATGTGGACCAGCCAGGAGCCGAAGATACCGAAGATGACCACCCCGGCAAATGCGGTGGGCGCGCGGTCCTCGGCCAGACGGGCGAGGCGCAGCAGGACGAACGCGAACGCCAGGAGCAGAAGCGTGGTGCCGACGAAGCCCAGCTCCTCCCCGATCACGCTGAAGATGAAGTCGGTGTGCTGCTCGGGCAGGAAGTCCAGGCGCTTCTGCGTGCCCAGGGTGAAGCCCTTGCCCACGAACCCGCCCGAGCCGATGGCCACCTTCGACTGGATCAGGTGGTACCCGGCGCCGAGCGGGTCGGCCGTCGGATCCAGGAACACGAGCAGCCGGTCCTTCTGATAGTCGGCCAGGGAGTTCCACAGCGGCTCCGCCACGGTCCCGGCCGCCAGGTTGCCGAGCACCACGGCCACCGACTCCACCAGGTAGATCCGGTAGCGGAAGGCGTACAGGAAGACGACCACCGCCACCATGTACACGGACCAGAATCGCGTATCGAAGGTGAGGATGAGCCCCACGCCGGGGCTGGCCAGCAGCAGGAGCATCCACCACGGGGTGCCCGCCCAGAAGAGCGTGGCGAAGAGGATGCCCACGAACGCCAATGCCGTGCCCAGGTCGGGCTGCAGCACCACCAGGCCCAGGGGCACGGCGGCCACGACGGCCGCGGGGACCAGCTCGCGCAGATAGCGGGGCGCCTCCTCGCGGGTGCCCAACATCCGGGCCAGCATCAGGATCGTGGCGATCTTGGCGAGCTCGGCCGGCTGGAACCGCACCGGCCCGAACTGCAGGAAGCTCTTGGTGCCGGCGGCCGTGCCGGCGCCGGTCCCGACGACCAGCGTCGCGGCCAGGAGGAGGACGCCCATGACGTAGGCGGGGACCGCGAACCACTCCAGCCAGCGGGGCGGGATCCGGCGCACGAACGTGAAGGCGACGAGCGCCAGCCCGAACCAGACGGCCTGACGGATCCAGGCCCCCTGGGTGACCGAGGACGGGACGTTCAGGACCCCGGCCGAATAGATCATCGCGATCCCGAACGCCGAGATCAGGGCGAGCGCGACGAAGAGGGGCGGATCCCCCGCCCAGCGGCGGAACGCGCCATGCACCGATCCGTCGGCTGGGGGGGCCATCGATGCCTCAGCCCCCCTCGCTCCACCGCCGCACCCAGGGCGCGGGGCGACCCACGCGGTAGTGCTCGCGCAGGGTCTGGATGGTGTCGACGGGGATGTCGTGCTTCCGGCGCAGGTAGTAGTCGATGGTCTTGGCCATGATGGGCGCGGCCGTGCCGGACCCGCTCTCGCCCTGCTCGACCAGCACCACGACCACGATCTCGGGATCGCCGCCGAGCGGGCCGCCGAAGCCCGCGAACCAGGCGTGATCCCGGCCGGTCTCGTTCTGGCCGGTGCCGCTCTTGCCCCAGAGGTCCCAGTGCTCCAGCGAGGACATGTGCCCCGTCCCGCCCGGATCCATCACCCGGCGCAGGCCGGCCCAGAGGGACTCGATGGTCTCGGGGGCGATGTCCAGCCGCAGGCCTTCGGGGGCCGGCTCGCCCTGGACGATCCGGGGTGCCGGCGCCTCCCCGCGGCGGGCGATGGCCAGGTAGAACTGCGCCATCTTGATCGGGGTCTGGCGGTTGGGGCCCTGACCGATGGAGAGCGAGATCACCTCGCCCTCCGTCGGCCGGTACCCGAACCGGCGCTCCCACCAGGAGAACTCCGCCGGGATCTCCCCCTCCCCCTCGGTGGGCAGATCGACGCCGCATTCGGACCGGAAGCCCAGCTTGCCCACGTCGTCCAGGAAGCGCTGCAGCCCGATCCGGATGCCGAGCTGGTAGAAGTACACGTCGCAGGAGTTGGCGATGGCACCGGCCATGTCCAGGTATCCGTGCCCGTCGCGCTTGTGGCAGCGGAAGTAGCCGCGTCCGAACCGGTACCCGCCGCGACAGGGCTCCGGCATGAACTCCTCCGGGGTCACCAGCCCGAGCTCCAGACCCACGGCGGCGGTCGCCAGCTTGAAGGTGGAGGCGGGCGCATAGAGCCCCTGCGTGGCCCGGTTGTACAGGGGTCGGTTCGGATCGCCGTTCAGCGCGTTCCATTCGTCGCGGTCCACCGTGCCCACGAGCTGGTTCGCATCGAAGCTCGGCGCCGAATACAGCGCCAGCACGCCCCCCGACTCCACATCCAGCGCGACCACCGCTCCCCGCATGCTGTCGGGGAAGATGCGGTGGATCCACTCCATCAGGTCGAGGTCCAGGTTGAGGGTCAGGGCGCCGCCGGGCACGGCCGACTCCTCCTGGTAGCCGCGGAACGAGCCGACGATGCGACCGGCTGCGTCCACCTCCACGTAGCGCACCCCGTACTGGCCCTGCAGCCGGCGCTCGTAGGCGCGCTCGATGCCCTCCTTCCCGACGATCATCCGGGGCTCGTAGCCGTCGAACTCGGGGCGGTCCAGCTCGTTCTGGTTGATCTCCCCGACGTAGCCCAGCACGTGGGCCGTGGCCGCACCGGCGGGATACCTCCGCTTGGGCCGCATGTCGATGAACACGCTGGGAAACATGGCGCGCCGTTCCTCGAGCGCCGCCACCGCGTCGAAGGAGGCGTCGCGCTCCACCAGCAGCGGCTGCCGGGGATAGCGCCGCACCGTGTTCATCAACGATTCGATGCGGGGCTCGCTCAGCTCCAGGTACGGCGCGATCCGCCGCAGCACCGCATGCATGCTGTCCGCCGGACCCGGCAGGAGCGTCACCTCGTAGCCCGGCACGCTCTCCGCCAGGATGTTGTCGTTGCGGTCGAAGAGCGTGCCGCGAGGGGGAGGCAGCGGCAGCGGGCGCAGGCGATTGGACTCGGACTGGAGCACCCACTGGTCGGAGCCGACCACCTGGAGCCGGAACGAGGCCAGGCCGAGCACGCCCAGGCAGGCGGCCACGATGCCGCCCGCGATGCGCGCGCGGCGCCGCCGTTCGTGGGGATGATCGTGGTTCACCGGTCCGTGCTTCCTCCGATCCCCGCCAGCGCGAACGCCAGCAGGCCGATGACGGTGGCATAGAGGGCGTCGAGGGGTGCCTCCACGAACCAGGCGCGCTCGAACGCGGGGCGCGCCAGGGCCGACGACATCACCCAGAAGATCACGCTCTTCAGCCAGACCCCGAGCCAAAGGTACGTGGTCCGGAAGACCCGGGAGTCCCCCACGAACAGATCGCGCGTGGAGCCGCCGAGCAAGCCGATGGCCGCGAGCGAGACCGCGCCCGCGCCGAACGACAGCACCGAGAAGGCATCCTCGAGCAGCCCCAGGACCAGGCCGAGCGCTGCCCCGCCGCGGGCGCCGGTGTGCCGCGAGGCCAGCAGGACCGCGACGGCGAACAGGTCGGGCGCAGCCCGACCGATGCCCAGCGCGACGTGCAGGATCAGGTGCGCGAGGACGAGGAGCGCGGCCACGAACGCGACCCGACCTCCGGACCCGTTCATCGGCGGCCCTGGGCCGTGTCGCCGGGGCGCGGCGCGGGCAACGGCGGTGCCCCCGGGTCGCCGGCGGCCTCGGGGTCGGCGCCCCACCAGTCCGGCGGGTTGGGCCCGCCCGTGGCCCCCCCTCCCCACAGCACCACGAGCACGTGCGTGACGCTCGCGGCCGCGACGGCGGGCCGGACCCAATAGCTCCGGCGCCACCCCTCCTCCACCTCGGCCTGCTCCTCGATCGTGCCGATGGGGATTCCCCGCGGGTACAGTCCGCCACTTCCGCTCGTGACCACCGGCGTGCCGGGCTCGAGCACGGAGAAGAAGGGGGCCCCGCTCCACAGCATCCGGTCCAGCTCGCCGAACTCGCCGCGGCGGGGTTCGATGATGCCGTACTGCTGACCGTCCTGCGTCATCGCACCCACCCGGTAGTCGGGGTGGGTCCAATCCATCGCGATCGCCGTCCCGTCGGCCACCTCGCGCACCACGCCCACGAGTCCCTCCGCCACGATCACGGGCGCGTTGCCGCGGACGCCGTCCTCCATGCCCACGTCGAGCATGAAGGTGCCGGCCGACCCCGGCGTGCCGGTGCGGATCACGCTGGCGGCCACCACCTCGACACTGCGGCGGGCCGCGAGGCCGAGCAGCGCACGCAAACGGCGGTTCTCGTCGACGACGCCGCCGTTGGCGGTCATCAGCGCGGTCAGGGAATCCACCTGCGCCTGCAGCTGCGCGGCCGTGAGCGCCTGGACGCGCGCATCGGAGAGAGAGCCCTGGACCCAGAGAAACGGCGCCAGGACGGTCACGCGCAGCGCGGAGCCGATCCAGCCCTGCGCACCGGGAGGCAGGACGCTGAGCACGTAGGCGAAGAGGACGATGCCGAGCGCGTGCAGGACCTGGCGGCGGCCCTGTTGCTCCTGCGGCTCGGCGTACGGGGGCATGGCGCCGACGCGGCCGCTATGCGGTGAGGACGTTCCGGTACTTCTCGAAGTCGTCGAGCACCCGCCCCGCGCCCCGCACCACACACGTCAAAGGCTCTTCGTCCACGTGGATGGGCAGGTGCGTCTCATGCTGCAGGAGACGATCCAACCCGCGGATCAGCGCGCCGCCACCGGTCATCACGATCCCGCGGTCGACGATGTCCGACGACAGCTCGGGCGGCGTGATCTCCAATGCGCGTTTGACCGCTTCCACGATGGTCTGGATCGGCTCCTGGATGCACTCGCGGATCTCCTGCGAATGCACGGTCACGGTCTTGGGGATGCCGCTGACCAGGTCGCGACCCTTGACCTCCATCTCGCGCTCCTCTCCGAAGTCGAAGGCGGAGCCGATCTGGATCTTGATGGCCTCGGCGGTGGGCTCCCCGATCAGGAGATTGTAGTTCTTGCGCAGGAAGGTCACGATGGCCGAGTCCAGCTCGTCTCCCCCGACCCGGATGGAGGTGTTGGACACGATGCCCGACAACGCGATCACCGCGATCTCGGTGGTCCCACCCCCGATGTCGATCACCATGTTGCCGGTGGGCGTCTCGATCGGGAGGCCCACGCCGATCGCGGCCGCCATGGGCTCGTCGATCATGTAGACCGCCTTGGCCCCCGCCGTGAGCGCGGAGGAGCGCACGGCACGACGCTCGAGCTCGGTGATGCCGGAGGGCACACCCACCACCACCTTCGGCTTCAACCGCAGCATACGGCGGTGGGTCACCTGCGTCAGGAAATGACGCAGCATCATCTCGGTGACGTCGACGTCCGCGATCACGCCGTCCTTCAGGGGGCGGACCGCCTCGATGCCCTCGGGCGTCCGCCCGAGCATGCGCTTGGCCTCGAGCCCGATCCCCTTGATCCGGCCCGTGTTCTTGTCCACGGCGACCACGGAGGGCTCGTTGAGGACGATCCCCTCGCCTTTCACGTAGACGAGCGTGTTGGCGGTCCCCAGATCGACAGCGATGTCGTTTCCCGGAAAGAGGCGTCCGGGAGTGAACCAGCGAGCCAAGGGCGTTCTTTCTCCAGCTGGTCTGGACGCGAACGTGTGTGTGCGAGCTACGGACCCGAACCCCGAGGAAAGGTGCCCGAAGCTACCCGAGGGTGTGGCACTTTGCAAGAACGATACCCGTCGGGGACCTCGACGCGCGGGCGAGCGGCGCGCGTCTCACGCGCGACCGGTGCTCCCGAACCCACCCTCACCCCGTTCGCTGCCGGCGAGCGCGTCGACCTCGAGCAGCGCGGGCGTCTCGAAACGAGCGAAAACGAGCTGGGCGACGCGGTCGCCGCGCTCGATCCGCACGGCCTCGCGCCCGAGGTTCTGCAAGGGCACCTTGAGCTCCCCGCGGTAGTCCGGATCGATGGTGCCCGGGGCGTTCGGCATGGTGACGCCGTGCCGGAGCGCCAGGCCCGACCGGGGCCGGACCTGGCACTCGATGCCGTCGGGCAGCTCCAGCGCGAGGCCCGTGGCCACCGCCCGGATCTCCCCCGGCTGCAGCACGAAGCCCTCGTCCGCCGACCGCACGTCGTACCCGGCCGCCTGGGCGCTGGCGCGCTCCGGGAGCGGCAGGTCGGGGTTGTGCCCCAGCCGGCGGAAGCGGACCTGCATGGCCGTCAGACCTGCAGCGGCTCGGCCAGGAAATCGGCCACGTTGCGGCAGGACAGGTCGAACGCCTCCGCCACGCCCGGGTAGGTCACGTTCCCGGCGACCGTGTTGACCCCCAGGGCGAGCGCCCGGTCCGCCCGGCAGGCCGAGCGCCACCCGAGGTTGGCCAGGCGCGAGGCGTAGGGGAACGTGGCGTTGGTCAGCGCCAGCGTGCTGGTGCGGGGTACCGCCCCCGGCATGTTGGCCACGCCGTAGTGGAGCACGCCGTCCACCGTGTAGATCGGATCCTGGTGGGTGGTGGGCTTGATGGTCTCCACGCAGCCACCCTGGTCCACCGCCACGTCGACGATGACCGATCCCGGCCGCATGTCGGCCAGATCCGCCCGCGTCACCAGGCTCGGCGCCTTCTTGCCCGGCAACAGCACGGCGCCCACGACGAGGTCGGCCCGGCGCAGGCAGTTGCGGATGTTGTAGCGGTTGGAGTAGAGCAGGTCCACGTTGGCCGGCATGACGTCCGACAGGTAGCGCAGGCGCTCCAGCGACACGTCCAGGATGGTCACATGCGCACCGAGCCCCGCGGCCATCTTCGCGGAGTGGGTGCCGACCACGCCGCCACCGAGGATCACCACCTCGGCGGGCAGGACGCCCGGCACCCCGCCCAGCAGGATGCCGCTCCCACCGAAGAACTTCTCCAGGTACTTGGCGCCCTCCTGGATGGCCATGCGGCCGGCGACCTCGCTCATGGGCGTGAGCAGCGGAAGCTCGCCGTTGGGCAGCTGGACCGTCTCGTAGGCGATGGACACGGCGCCGGTGTCGAGCAGCGCCCGCGTCAGCGGCTCGGACGCGGCGAAGTGGAAGTAGGTGAAGAGCACGTGGTCCTCGCGGATGCGCGGCCACTCGGGCTCGATGGGCTCCTTCACCTTCAGGATCATCTCCGCGTGGGCCCAGACGGCGTCCACCGACGCCTCGATGCGCGCGCCGGCCTGCTCGTACTGCTCGTCGCTGAAGCCGCTGCCCAGCCCCGCGCCGGCTTCCACCACGACCTCATGGCCCTGCTCCGCGAGGGACTCGGCCCCGGCGGGCACCAACGCGACGCGGTTCTCGTTGGTCTTGATCTCCTTCGGCACTCCGATCCGCATATGGCTATCGTCCTCGTTCGATGTGGCTGTGGGACCGACAGGCTCGGGAAACCGGCGAGCCCCTCCCGGGAGCGACCCCGTGTACGCGACCGCTAGTGGAGCGCGAGCTCCGGCCAGGCCTCCTCCATCGCCGCCGTGGAGCCCGGGGGCTCCGGGCCCAGCAACAGGGCCGTCTGCCGCGCGGGCGCAAAGAACTCGGCTGCCACGCCGGAGAGCGTATCCGCGTCGACGGCGTCGATGTCCGCCAGCACGTCGTCGACCGTCCGGAACGGCTCGTCGTACAGCGCGTGACCGGCCAGGCGATACAGGCGCGAGGAGGTGGACTCGAGCGAGAGCAGCAGCTGGCCCTTGACCTGTTGCTTGATCTGCTCGAACTCCGTGGGCTCCAACCCCCGCTCCGCGAGGTCGGCGTACTCGGCGCGGATCGCGCCCAGCGCGCGCGCCTCCCATCCCGGCCGGGTCCCCAGGTACATCCCGGTGACGCCGGCGCCGCGGTTGAAGGACTGATACGAGTAGACGGCGTATCCGAGCGCCAACTCCTCGCGCAGGCGTTGGAACAGCCGGGAGCTCATCCCCCCACCGAACGCCGCCGACAGCAACACCAGCGCGTGGCGGCGCCGATCGCTGTGGCCGGGCGTGGGGGAGCCGAGGACGATATGCGTCTGGACGCCGTCGTGACGCACGTGTGCCATCCGCCCCGCCGCGGGTCGGGCCGGAGCCACATCCGTCACCCGGGCCTGGGCGGGGAGCCCGCCGAAGCGGCGCTCCACCTCGCGCACGAACGACTCGTGCTCGACATGGCCGGCGGCGGCGACCACGAGGTTCTCACCGCAGTACTGCCGTCCGTGCATGGCGCGCAGCGAGGCGCCGTCGATCGCGGAGACGGTGTCGCGGGTGCCGAGGATGGAGCGGCCGTACGGATGGCCGTTCCAGAGCAGGTCACCGTGCAGCTCGAAGACCAGGTCGTCGGGCGTCTCGTCGACGGTGGAGATCTCTTCCAGCACCACGTCGCGCTCGAGCTCCAGGTCCTCGTCCCGCAGCAGAGGCGCGAGCACCAGGTCTGCAAGCACGTCGAGCGCGTCGTGCAGGTGCTCGTCGAGCACACGGGCCTGGTAGCCCGTGTGCTCGCGGCTGGTGTAGGCGTCGATCGAGCCGCCCAACCCCTCGAGCGCCGCCACGATCTCGCGGGCCGTCCGATGACGGGTGCCCTTGAAGACCATGTGCTCGAGCAGGTGGCTCACGCCCTGGTGCTCGGCCGGATCGTGCACGGAGCCGTGGCGCACCCAGACGCCCAGGGCCACCGAGCGGACCGTCGGGATGGTCTCGCTCAGGACCCGCACGCCGTTGGCCAGCCGCGTCTCCTGCATGGGGCGAGCGGCCGGAACGCCGCCGGGCAAGGTCAGGCCTCGCTCGCCGCCGGTTCGGCGGACTCGCCCAGCTCGGCGAGCGCCGCCTTGCGGGAGAGCCGCAGCCGGCCCTTCTCGTCGATCGAGAGGAGCTTGACCTTGGTGATGTCGCCCTTCTTCAGGACGTCCTCGGTCTTCTCCACGCGGCCTTCCTGCAGCTCCGAGATGTGGCACAGCCCCTCGGTGCCGGGCAGGATCTCGATGAAGGCGCCGAAGGTCGTCGTGTTCTTGACGGGGCCTTCGTAGATGCGGCCCACCTCCGGCTCCTGCACGATCGCCTCGATCATCTCCCGGGCCCGCTGGCCGGCCTCTCCCGACACGGCGGCGATCTTGACCAGGCCGCTGTCGTCGATGTCGATCGTGGCGCCGGTCTCGTCCTGGATGGCGCGGATCGTCTTGCCCTTGGGCCCGATGATCTCGCCGATCTTCTCCGGGTTGATCTCGATGGTCATGATGCGCGGCGCGTACTGCGAGAGCTCGCTGCGCGGCTCGGCGATCGTGTCGTTCATGACGCCGAGGATGTGCATGCGTCCCTTGTGGGCACGCCGCAGCGCCTCCTCGAGGATGTCGAACGTGAGCCCCTCGACCTTGATGTCCATCTGGATGGCCGTCACGCCCGTGGACGTGCCCGCGACCTTGAAGTCCATGTCGCCGAGCGCGTCCTCGAGTCCGAGGATGTCGGTGAGGACCGCCACCCGGTCGCCTTCCAGGATGAGTCCCATGGCCACGCCGGCGCAGGCGCCCTTGATGGGCACGCCCGCGGCCATCAAGGACAGCGAGGCGGCGCACACCGACGCCATGGACGACGAGCCGTTCGACTCCATGACGTCGGAGACGACCCGGATCGTGTATGGGAAGTCGTCGTAGGCCGGCAGCAGGGGCTGGATGGAGCGCTCGGCCAGGTTCCCGTGCCCCGTCTCACGACGCGAGGTCCCCCGGAACGGTCGGGCCTCGCCGGTGGAGAACGGCGGGAAGTTGTAGTGGAGCATGAAGGACTTGAAGATGTCCTCCGCCGAATCGATCGAGTCGATGCGCTGTTCGTCCCGCGCCGTCCCGAGCGTGACCACGCCCAGGGCCTGGGTCTGACCCCGCGTGAACAGAGCCGACCCGTGCGGCCGCGGCAGCACCCCGATCTCGCACTGGATGGGACGGATGTCGTCGAGGCCTCGGCCATCGGCGCGCTCGCCGTGCTCCAGGATCCGCTGGCGCATCGTCTTCTTCTCGATGTCGCGCAGGATGTCCTTCACCTCGGGCGTGAGGGCGTCGCCGTCCTCGTCCTCGTCCCCGGCGGAGGCGGCCATCTGGGCCAGCACGTCCTCCTGGATGGCGGCCAGCGCCTGGCTGCGCTCCTGCTTGTCCCGCAGGCTCATCGCCTCGGCCACGCGGGCCTGGGCCAGGTCCTCGACCTGGTCCTTGAGCGACGCGGACGGCTGCCGGCCCGACCACTCCATGACCGGCACCTGGTGACCCGCGATGAACTCCTTCTGGAAGGCCACCAGCTCCTTGATTCCCTCGTGGGCGATCTTCAGGCCCTCGAGGATCTCCTCCTCGGGGACCTGCACCGCGCCGCCTTCCACCATCGTGATGGCGGTCTCGGATCCCGCGACGACGATGTCGACGTCCGAGTACTCGAGCTGCTCGAAGGTCGGGTTCAGCACCCAGGTGCCCTGGATGCGGCCGACACGGACCGACGCCACCGGCGTGCGGAACGGGATCGGCGACAGGTTGAGGGCGATGGAGGCGCCGAGAAGAGCCAGCACGTCGGCGTCGTTCTTCTGGTCGGCGCTCAGCACGAAGCAGGCGACCTGCGTCTCGTGCATGAAGCCGTCGGGGAAGAGCGGCCGCAGCGGGCGGTCCACCGAACGCGCGGCCAGGATCTCCTTGTCCCCGGGACGCCCCTCCCGCTTGAAGAAGCCGCCCGGGATCTTCCCGGCCGCGTAGCTCTTCTCGCGGTACTCGATGGTCAAGGGGAAGAAGGGGAGGTGCGTGGGGTTGGGCTGGACGGTCGCGGCGCAGAGCACCACGGTCTCGCCGAACTGCACCAGGCACGAGCCCTGGGCGAGCTTGGCCATACGGCCGGTCTCGAGGATGAGAGGTCGACCCGCGAACTCTCGTTCCATTCTGTGCATGTCGTTCGTTATCCGATTGACGGTTCCGGGCCCGGCGGACGCTCTTCGTGCGCTCGGGGGCGGAACGTTCCTGTGGTCGCCCCGGGGAGGGTCACCGGCGGCCGCCGGATGGACCGCCCCGGAAACGGGAGGAGCGGAATCCACCCTGGATTCCGCTCCGGGAGATGCCTACCGGCGAAGCCCGAGATCCGCGAGGAGGCTGCGGTAGCGCTCGAGGTCCGTCTGCCGCAGGTACTCGAGCAGGCGGCGACGGCGTCCGACCATCTTCATGAGGCCCTGACGGCTGTGATGGTCCTTCTTGTGGGCCTGGAAGTGGTTCTGCAGGTAGTTGATGCGCTCGGTGAGCAGCGCGATCTGGACCGGCGCGCTTCCCCGGTCCTTGTCGTGGAGCTGGTACTTCTCGATGATGCCGGTCTTGTCGATTCCCATCGTCTTGCGTTGCCTCTCCGAGAGTCTGCGCTGCACGGGAAGCCAGGTCCTGGCCGTCTCTTTGCTAGCCCCGAAGCATAAGGGAAGCCATCACCTGGAGCAACGGCTCCGGCGCGGATGCGGGGGGTGGCCGGATCCCGGGGAGGGGGGTGCCCCGGCTTGCCCCGCTCGCCGGCCGGCCCCTAGACTCCGGGCCTTCGGCCCCTCAGCAGGAATCAGGCGGATCCCTTGAGCGCACTGCGAGCCCGGCTCGGCGAACCCGGTCCCAAGCGCCTCCTGGCCCTGGACGGGGGAGGCATCCGTGGCCTCATCACCCTGGGCTACCTGGAGCGGATCGAGGCGCTCCTGCGGGAGCAGCACGGCGCCCCCGACCTCGTCCTCAGCGACTACTTCGACCTGATCGGGGGCACCTCCACCGGGTCGGTCATCGCGAGCGCCCTGGCCATGGGCTGGCCGGTGGGCCGCCTGCGCGAGATGTACCGCACGCTGGGACGGGAAGCGTTCAAGCCCAAGCGCTCGCTGCTGGGCCCCTTCGGGCGCGTGCTCGGAGCCAAGTTCGACGAGCGCGCCGTGGCGCGCCTCCTCAAGTCCGAGTTCCGGGACGCCCGGCTGGACAGCGACCGGCTCAAGGTCGGCCTCACGGTGATCGCGAAGCGGGCGGACACCGCCTCCGTCTGGGTCCTCGTGAACATCCCCGGCCACCGCTACTACGAGATGAACCGGCACCTTCCCCTGTGGGAGGTGGTGCGCGCCTCCACGGCCGCGCCCACGTACTTCGCGCCGCAGTACATCGACGACCTCGGGGGCGGCGAGGGGGGCGCGTTCGTGGACGGAGGGGTCAGCATGCATTGCGACCCCGCGTTGCAGCTGTTCATGGTGGCCACCCTGGAGGGATTCGGACTGGGCTGGCCCACCGGAGCGGACAAGCTCCTGCTCTGCTCCGTCGGGACCGGCAGCTACGAGGCCAAGGCCCCGCCGAAGGCGCTGAAGAAGTACACGCAGCTGCATTGGCTGGCGCTCCTCATGCTCCAGATGATGAGCGATGCCGGCGAGCTCAACCGGACCATGCTGCAATGGATGTCCAACAGCCCCACCGCCTCCCCCATCGACAGCCAGATCGGTGACCTGTCCGGGGACCGGCTGACGCCCACGCCGCTGCTCCACTACCTGCGGTACAACGTCGCGCTCGACCGGGACGCGCTCGGGGGCCTCGGCCTGGACTTCAGCGCCCGGGCCGTCGAGTCCCTGCGCAAGATGGCCAACGTGGAAGGCATCCCCGACCTCGACCGGGTCGGACACGCCGCCGCGGACGTCCAGGTGCGGACCGAGCACTTCCCCGACGCGTTCGCCCGGTCGGTCGGGTGAGCTCCGGACCCGCCCCCCTCACGGTGGGGGTCACGGGCCATCGTCGTCTCGCCGCGCTGGTCGCAGAGGATCGTACCCGCCTGGAAGCGGTGCTCGCCGACCTGCTGGAGGGGCTGGCCGATCCCACCGCCCTTCCGCCCGTCCTGGTGTCTCCGCTGGCCGAAGGCGCCGATCGCCTGGCCGCCCGGACCGCGCTGGACGCCGGCTACCGGTTGGTGGTGCTGCTCCCCTTCCCCGCCGCGGACTACGAGCGGGATTTCACGGACGACGCCTCGGTGCGGACCTTCCGCTCGCTGCTGGCGCGTTCCACCCGGACGTCCGTGGTGGAGGGCAGCGGAGCGGGGAGCGCGCGCAGCGCAGGGTACGAGCGGCTGGGGGATGCGCTCATCGGCCAGGTGGACGTGGTCCTGGCGCTGTGGGACGGCGCGGCCGAGCGCGGTCCCGGCGGCACGGGCCAGGTGGTCCGGCGCGCGCTCCGGGCCGGCCGTCCGGTCGTGCACGTGGGCGTGGAGCCCCCCTTCCCCGTCCGTCTCCTGGAGAGCCCCGGCGCGACGCTTCCCCCGGTCCTGGCGCGGTGGGCCGCGTCCCGGGGCCTCGAGCCCGAGCGAGCCTGAGCGTTCGCCCGGCTCGGGTGCGCGCGGCCTATCCGCCGATCTGGCGCAGCAACCCGCGCGCCCGCTCCGTCCGGGGGTGGCCGGAGCCGTAGTTCTGCTCCAACAGCGCGACACCGCGCCGGGCGAGGCGCACCGCCTCCGCGCCCTGCCCCAGGTCGGCGCGCACACCGGCCTCGTAGAGCAGCACGTCCGCCAGCTCCTCCGGCCGCGGCGGCGCCGCTTGCTCCAGCAGCGCGCGCAGGACACCGGCCCGCTCCGCCACCATGCTCCATTCCTCCAGCACCGCCAGCGGATTGAGCAGCGCACGATGCGCCTCGAAGGCATCGGTGCCCGGGCGCTCGAGGGCGTCCAGCAGATCCCAGCCCTCGCGGACCAGCATCAGCGCGCGCGCCGTGTCACCGCGCGCGGCCGTGTAGAAGGCCACCTCGCCCAGCGTGGACGCGATCGCGGGATCGCCCGGTGGGAGCCACTCCCGTCGGAGCGCGAGCGCCTCCTCCGCCCGCTCCAGCGCCAGCGCGAAGTCGCCGAGCGCGTAGAAGGCTTCCTCCAGGCTGTCCAACCACGTGAGCATCTGCGCGGTGTCTCCGGCCGCGCGCGCGACCTCGAGCGCGCGGCCCAGGTCGGCCTCGGCACCGACGCGGTCCCCCATCTCCGCCCGCAGCGTACCGCGCGCCGCCAGGCGCGCGCCGTAGCCGCCGCCATCGCCTCCGACGTCGGCCGCCGTCTCCACGACCAAGGAGGAGTCGTAGGCGGCCAACGCGTCGGCCGGTCGCCCCGCCACGCGGTACACGTTGGCCAGGACCATCCAGGCCGTCAGGACGCGTGGGTGGTGAGGCCCCAGGCCCTCCGCCAGGACGCTCCGCCCCTCGTCGGCGAGCGCCGCCGCATCCTCGAAGCGACCCTGGCGCATCCGCAGCTGGGCCAGCTCCAACGTCGTGATGGCCGGGTGGCTGTGGCGCGCTCCGAAGGCCGCGCGCTCGATCGCGAGCGCACGCGCGAGCAGGCTGTCCGCCGCGATCAGGTCGCCGCGCTCGCGCGCGAGCGCGCCACGGAGCTTGACCGTCACCGCAACGTCTCCGTGCTCCGGACCGAAGATCCCGACCTGTCGGCGCTCGGCTTCGGCGAGCACCGAGTCCGCCTCCCCCTCACGACCGGTGGCCGACAGCACCGACGCCAGGTACTGCGCCACCGAGGCGTAGGCGTCGGGCCGCCGTCCGCCCTCGAGGCCATCGGCCAACGCCAGCGCTTCGCGATACACGGCCTCCGCGTCGTCGCGACGCTGCTCCAGGTCTCGCACGCGTCCGAGCGTGGTGAGCGTCGCGATCCGCAGGACGGTGTCGGCCGCGCCCACCTCCTCCAGCGCCTCCTCCAGCAGCGGCGCCGCCGCCGCGGCGTCTCCCGCCGCGAGCCGGAGCGCTCCCAGGGAGGCACGGGCACGGGCGCCCAGCGCGCTCCCCGCCAGCGCGGACGCCGCCTGCTCCAGGTACGGTCGCGCGGTGTCCAGGCTGTCCAGCTCCAGCAGGTCTTCGCCCAACGTCAGCCAGGTGCGGGCGCGGACGGAGTCGGGCACCCCGGCCTGCTCCTCCTGCACCGCCAGCGCCCGACGCGTGAGGCGCAGCGCCGTGGCGTACTCCTGTCTGATTTCGTACGGGCGGGACCACTCCAGGAGCGCCCGCGCCCGTGTGAGCGGCACGTCGGAGAGCTCGTCTTCGTCCAGCAGCAGGCGCGTGCCGTGGTCCAGCAGCTCCTTGACGGACCACTCCGCCCCACCGGTGTACAGCGGGCTGCCGGATCGGGCCAGGAGTCCGATCGTGAACTGGTGGGTGCGCGTCGCGCTCAAGGCCTCCTCGGACGCGCGCACGCGCGCGGTGTGCGCGCTCCAGGCCAGCCCGCCCGCGGTGAGCGTCAGCAGCGTGAGCGCCGCGAACGCGGCCCGTCGCAGCCGCACGAACCGTCGCGCCCGGAAGAGCGACACCTCCAGGAACTCCTGCTCGAGCGCGCTCAGGCCGCTGCCGCGCGCCTGCACGTCCCTGGCCTCCTCGAGCGGCTTGCCCGGCGGCAGGACGAAGTCGGGAGAGCGACCCTCCTCCATCCAGCGGCGGGCGGCCTGCGCCAATCGCGCGCGCGCTTTGAGCAGGTCCCGGTCGTCCTCCAGCCACTCCGTCAGGCGAGGCCAGTGGCGCAGGAGCGCCTCGTGCGCGATGCCCACCACCGGTGTGCCGTCCCGACCCAGGTCGCTGACCAGGAGCCGCGCCTCGACGAGCGCGTCCACGAGCGCCGCGGATGCCGAGTCGGAGGCCACCCGCTCGCGCGGTGCACGCCGCGCACCGACGGTCCCGGCATCCTCCGGATCGGCGATGACCACCAGCTGCCTCATCACGCGGTGGAACGCCCCCCGGGCCTCTGCCGAACATCCCTGGAACGCCTCCTCGGCGCGGCGGGCCAGGCTGCCCTCCATGCCGCCGATGGCGTCGTAGGCGGAGAGCGTCAGCACCCCCTCCGGTGTGCGCTGCTGATACAGCTCCTCCAGCGTGAACTCGAGGAGGGGAAGCGGGTTCGGCGTGCGCGCGGCCGCATCCCGCAGCACGTCCTCCAGACGCTGACCCGTTGCCGGGTCCTCCTCCAGGCGGAGGCCGGCGGCGGCCACCGGGTGGCGCACGATCTGCCCCAGCTCCGCCGGGGTCGGCGCGCGCAGGTCGTGCTGGCCCATGCCCTCCTTCAGCTCGAGGAGGATCGGGACCTCGGCCAGACGCGGATAGACATCCGCGCGGAGCGTGCCCACGATCCAGACGACCCCGCTCCGGGCCAGCACATCGAGCGCGCGAGCGAAACGCTGGCGCTCGTCGTCGTCCGCCTGGGTGAAGATCTCCTCGAGCTGGTCCACCAGCAGAGCCAGCCCCGCCCGTGCGCCCGCCCCTGCGCGCGCCTCCACGACCGCCAGCGCGGACCGGAGCAGCGCGGGCAGCGCCGAGGGCGAATCGCGCAGGAGGGGGGCCAGGCTCGCTGCGCCTCCCACGGCCTCCGCCAGCTCGGGCAGCGCGGTGTCGGAGAGGAGCGCGGCCGTCAGCCCGTCGAGGAGATCGCCCTCGGCGTCCCCCGGTCGCAGGATGGCGCGGCGCCACAGCCCCACGCCCTCCACCACCCCCGGTCGTGTGAGGAGCGGGAGCACGCCCGCCCGCGCCAGCGACGACTTCCCGCCCCCGCTCTGCCCGACGACCAGCACGAAGGCCCGACCCGCCTCGTGCTGCAGCTTGAGCGCATCGAGGACCTCGCCGATCGCTGCCGTGCGCCCGAAGAACACGTCGGCGTGCTCGACGTCGAACGCCTGCAGACCTCGGAACGGAGAACCCTTCGTCCACCGTGCCCCCACCGGCTCGGGTCGGATCGACCGGGTCGGGAGTCTGCGCTCCACCACCTTGCGCAGGTGCGTTTCCAGGAGCGCCTCGAACTGCTCGGGTCGGTCGAAGCTGTGGAACGCCCCCCGGAGCGTCCCCTCCTCCTCGTCGATGAACCAGTGCTGGATGAAGGCGTCGAGCGCCCGCTTCTGCTCCAGCTTGCGCAGCAGCTCGTCCGGATCGGAGAGGCTCACGACCGGATCGGTGGTCTTCCGGTACACGAGCAGGTCGGGTCGCCCCTGGGTGCGGTAGCCTTCCACCGCGTCCTCGAACTCGAACTCCGTGCCGGACGCATAGCGGCGACCGTCCGGGCGCGTGAACTCCTTGGGCAGACGGGTGCCGAGACGCGACCAGAGGATGCAGACGGTGACGTCCGTCTCGGACGGACGCACGATCTGGGTCTGGAAGGTGTGGGTGGCCACCAGCGGCTCGTGCTCCCAGAGCACGGGCTCCAGGACCACGCGACCCGCGAACTCGCCCTGCAGCCGATCCACGACCCGGCGCGCGAGCTCGCGCTCCGCGGCGACGTCTCCCGGGGAGGAGACGAAGATGCGCAGCGTGGTCACGGGCCCGCGCTCCCGTACCTCACCGCAGGATCGTCGACGCCAGCCCCCGGAACGCGGACGCGCTGTCCACCGTCAGCAGGAGGCTGAAGCCCGCCACGCGCAGGTCCGAGCGCTGACAGAACCGGGCCGGTGTGCAGGCGGCCCCCTGCAGACCCACGTCCCGGCGACTGAGCTGGAGGCCCAGGTGCAGGTCGATGGCCGAGGCTTCCGCGTTCTCTCCGAACACGAAGGCCTGCAGCCCGGACATCCCGAAGAAGAAGACGTTGTCCTGCCGGACCGACATGGCGGCGGACAGCCGGACCCGCCCGAGCGACGGCCACAGCGGGAAGTCCACGCCCATGATGGGAAACACACCCGCCTTGGCGTCCACCGTCCGTACGAAGGTGCTGTCGTGGACGAGATAGCGTGTGGTGTCGCCCTGCTGCACGATGGCGGTGTCGCTGCGCGTCACCAGCTGCGTGTAGGAGTCCTGCCGTGGGGTGTAGCCGACCCCGAAGAACACCCGCGCTCCTTGTCGGCCCGTGGCCTCGAAGAGCGTGCGCTCGTCGGGTCGACCGGCCAGGGACGCCTGCAGGTGCTGCCGACCCACCCGATCGGACAGGTTCCAACGCACGCGGGCGATGCAGCGCGTGTCCTGCCAGTCGCCGTAGACCGTGTCGGGCGACGCGCTGCCGTTCTCGGTCGGGCTGAAGACCACGGCGGTGTGCCGGCACGCGGTCTCTTCGCCCACGCCGGTGATCTCCAGGCGCAACGGCCGGGGCAGCTGGCGGCCGGCGAACCACGACTGGCCGTCTCCCGATCCGTCCGGGACCCTCCGCAACCCGGGCGTCGAACCGGTCTGGGCGACCAGGCCGGCGGGGTCCAGCAGCAGCAGGGCGAGGAGCAGCGACGGCAGGAACGCGCGCATGGGGGATCCGGGGCCAGGGGGGGGAGCCGGTCGTCGCGGTCGCCGACCGGGACCGAACGCGGCGGGGGGGGCGGACCGGCGGTCCGCCCCCCCGAGCCTCACATCAGGGCACGTAGGTGCCGCCGACGAAGAAGCCGTAGTCGAACGGAGACACCTCGAGGCTCGTGCCCACGTTGAAGGCCAGAGCCAGGTCCACGAGCCAGTTCTGCCCGGCCGAGATGCGGGCACCGGGCGCCAGGTTGACGATGTACTCCCCGTCGGCGCTCGCCCCCAGCAGCTCACCGCTGAACGCGAAGCGCTCGCTCGTGCGGTAGACGCCGGCCCCGGAGAAGTTGACGGCGGTCACACCGTCGTCCTCGTTGGTCGGGACGCTGAAGCCCAGCGAGCCGTGCAGCGTGAGCGGGCTCCCGCCGCCCAGCCGGTGGCTGATGGCACCGGAGGCGCCGACCGACGCGCCTTCCTGACCGAACCCGTCCGACGCGACGGGCAACCGCACCGAGCCGGTCGCCGCGAAGCTGGAACGGCCGTCCTGGGAGCGCCACGCACGGTACTTCGCGAAGAGGGAGGCGTCTCCCCGTCCACTGTCGTCCGAGCTTCCGGAGGGGCTCTCGAGCATCACACCCAGATAGGGCGTGATCGTGGCGCCGAGCATGAGATCGGGGTTGGGAGCGAAGACCCCCGACACCGACAGCCCGGTGGACGAGAAGGTCGCCTGCTCCGAACCGCCGAAGCCGTCGAACAGCAGCACCTCGGTCTCGACGAGGCTGAAGCCCGCATTGACCGCCCAGCCGTCGCCCAGCACCAGACCGCTCTCCGAGAGCAGGGGTGCGGAATTGATGCCTTCCTCCGTCGAGACGGCGGCAGCGCCCGTCGCCGCACCGATCGCACCGAGCTGCGCCGACAGGGGCGCGCTCGCACCCAGGCTCAGCCCCACCAGCAGGACACCCGCTCTCATCACGCCTCCAGGGAGAAGATGGACCCGCCCACCTTGATCCGGTCGCCGCTCTTGATCGTGGCTTCCTGGATGGGGCGGTCGTTCACGTACGTCGGGTTGGTGCCACTCAGGTTCTTCACCACGAACCCGTCTCCGGTGCTCAGCACCACGGCGTGCTCGCGCGAGACGCTGCTGTCGGACAGCACGACCTGACACACGGCGGGGTCGCGGCCGATCTTCACTCCCGCCCCCGTCACCGTGAACCGGTTGCCCGCCAGCGAGCCGGCCTGGGCCACCAGGTGCGCGCTCTTGGAGGCCGCCGCGGCCGGGCGGCCGTTGCCGGCACGCGCCGCGCTCGCGCTCGCCGGAGCGCCACCGACGGGCGCCGCCTTCCGCTTCGAGGCCAGACCGGAGAAGACCAGCAGGCCTCCGACCGCCACCGCCGCCAGGATGGCCCACGTGGGGATGCCGCCTCCGCCGCCCCCGCCGCCGGTCGAGGACGTCCCCTCGCCCCGGTCACGGGCCTGCATGGCGTTCAGCCGCAGCGTGCTGGCGTCCGGCAGGTCGGGCAGGATGCGGGCGGCCTCGTCGAACGAGGCGATGGCCGCGCCGTAGTCGCCGCCGTAGTAGGCGTCGAGCGCGCGCGTCCAGGTGCGATCGAACATGCCTTCCGTCGGCGCCGCCGTGGCCGGCAGGTAGCCGCGGGCGACGTTGGACGGCACGGCGAAGTTGAAGCCCTGCACCATCTGGTTGCCCTGGATGCTGCCGAAGGTGGCCATCCCCACGACCTCACCCTGGCCGTTGAACACGGGCCCACCGCTGTTGCCGTGCGTGATGGCCGCGTCCATCTGGATGACGCTGTTGCCGCCCACCGCCACCTTCACGCCGGAGACCTGCCCCCGCGTGAAGCTGGCCTGCATCTGCGACTCCGGGCTCAGGTACGGGTGCAGCAGCACCGTGCCCGGGTAGCCCCCCACGAAGATCTCGTCCCCGATCTGCACGCGATCGGAGTCGCCGATCTTCACGGTCGGCAGGTCCCGGCCCGCCACCTTGAGGACGGCCACGTCGCTGCCCGATTCGCGCGAGCCCTGCCAGGGGAAGGACGTCTTGCCGGGCAGGTTGCTCATCGGCGGGCTGTAGGCACGAACCTCCGCCGGCATCTTCTGCCAGTTCTGCAGATAGACGTCCAGGCTCTTGCGGAGGGTGATCTGCGACTTGCCCAGCAGATCGCTCGTGATCTGGTACTTGTCGTTCTCCGACAGGGCGCCGCCGCGCTGCTGTGCGATCCGATCGAATACGCCGCCGGACTCGAGCGCGCTGTAGAGGAGCTGGCCCTTGAGCTGGTTCTCGTTGGCCTCCTCATAGAGCTCGACCACGTGCCCGTTGGTCACCACGAACCCGTCCGGCGTGACGATCCACCCGGATCCGCTGCCGCTCATCTGGGCCTGGAGCTGGGTGAAGTCGTTGTCGCCGGTGGGGACGACGATGTCCGCCTGCGCCGACAGCCACACCAGCACGGTGGCCGGCTTGACCTGGTAGTACAGCCGCTGACGCTCGTCCGCGTCCAGGTCCTGGGCGCCCGCGCGCAGCGGCAGGAGCGCGCCGAGCGCGGCCAGGCCAGCCAGCAGGGCGAACGCCTTCTGCCTTCTCATCATCTTCTCTCTCCTCGGGATCGCCGTGAGCTAGTTGTCCTGGAAAACCACACACTTGAAGACCCACTCGGACGAGCCGAAGGAGACCCGGTCTCCGTCCGCAAGCGGGTGCTGGTGGATGGACTCGCCGTTGACCGACGTGCCGTTGGTGCTGTCGAGGTCGGTGATGATGAAAGCGCCGTCCTTGAAGCGGATGCTGGCGTGCCGATCCGAGATGTGGTCGTGCTTGATCACGACCTCGCACAGAGAATCCACGCCCACGACGGCCTTGGCCGCATCGATCCTGTGCATCTGTCCGCGATGCTGCCCGCGGTCGCCCACCAACCACCCGATGGCCGAGATCTCGGGAGGACGCTGCATCACCACGGTCTTGCGACCGCTGTCGTCGCGCCCCTTCATCTCCCGCTCCAGCTCCTCCGGATCGATCCGGACGGTCTTGGCCAACGCGGGGTTGGACACCTTCTGCGTCTTGTCGAGATCACTCATCGTTCACTCCTCGGGGTGGAATCCGGCTCGGCGCTCGTCTCGTCCGTCGGTTCAGCGTTCACGCGCAGAGCGCCGCTGTCGGGGATCGTCGCCGTGGCCGCGGGGGGCTCGGGGGTGGGCTCGGGCTCCGGTGCCGGCGTGCTCCAGCGCCCGGCGGCCAGAAGGGAGGCGGCGATCAGGACGGCCAGACCGAGTCCCATCCGGACCCGACCGGAGGCGCCGGGGCGCGCATCCTCCACCGCCGGCGCACCCGGAAGCGTGGCCGGGACCGCCCGGGCGGCCACCGCGTGGACGATCACCGCGGTCACGTTGTCGGTGCCGCCGGCCTCGTTCGCCAGGTCGATCAGATGGGCACAAGCCGCGTCCGGGTCGGCCTCCTCCGCCAACACCCGCGCGAGCACGGGATCCCGCACCAATCCGTGCAGGCCATCGCTGCAGAGCAGGTAGCGATCTCCCTCGACGAGCTCCTCGTGGTAGAGGTCCACCTGGAGCTGCTCCCCCACGCCCAGCGACTGCGTGAGCCAGTTGCGGTGCTCGAAGGCCTCGGCCTCCTCCTCCGTCAGGAGTCCGGCACGTTGCTGCTCCGCCACCCAGGAATGGTCCTGCGTGAGCTGCTCGAATGCACCCGCGCGCAGGCGGTACAGGCGGGTGTCGCCCACGTGACCGATGACGAGCCGATGGTCGGCATCGACCACGGCGGCCGTGACGGTGCTGCCCATCTGCGACGCGCGATCGTTCGCGTCTCCCCGACCCAGCAACGTGCGGTGGATCTCACGGAGCAGGCGGTCGAGCCACAGGCCGGCGTCGATGCGGCGTCCTTCGAGCTCGACGGCGGAGGACTGGAGGCTGTCGACGACGAGCCGACTGGCCTCGTCGCCCCCACTGTGCCCACCCAGCCCGTCCGCGACGACGAACATGGCACGGAAGGACGGATCGACGGCCGACGGCGGCGCCGCGTACAGTCCGAACGCGTCTTCGTTGCGCTCGCGTTGCCGGCCCGTGTCGGAGCGGCCGGCGAAGAGGAATCGCCAGGGTTCCATCACCACTCCCAGATGAGCCAGCGGCCGCTCTCGTTGAGCAGCGTCCAGGACGCCATGGTATCGGCGATCAGCACACGCTCCCCCGTTGCGAGCAGCCGACCGGTGAGCCGGACCGCGAACGCGACGTAGGCGACCTCCGTGTCCTCGAACTCGATCTGGATGTCGGAGACCTCGGAACGCACCTGGTCCGCAGTCGCCATCATGGCCTGCATGTCGAACGAGGCCTCCTCGCGCAGATCGGGATGGACGTCCGCGAGGAGGGCGCGCAGGTCGGCGGCTTCCGTCGCCCGTCGCTGGCGCTCCACCAGCGCGCGGATCTCCCGCCGCGCCGCGCCCTCGTCGAAGGACGAACCCGTCCTCCGCTCCGGGGGCGGGTCCGGCGTCGGCTTGACCGGTGGGGTCTCGGGTTCGACCGCACGCCGGTCGGGGGCCGTCCGGTTGGCGGGGGTCGACTCCGGCTGGCGCTCCGGTGTGTTCGTCGGCGTCGCGGGCGGTCCCGTCACGATCCCCGCGATCCGATCGGCGTCCTCTGCCGAGACGGGGGCGGGATTCGACGTGGCGGAGGGCGGCGCGTTACGCGGGCCGGACGCCGGGAGCGAGGAGACCCCCGGCCCGACGACAGGGGGCGGCGGGTCGTCCCCACCGCGGGGAATGAGCAGCGCGGCGCCGGCCACGGCGAAGACGCCGATGCCCGCCCACACCGATCGCGGCAGCCCCGCGAACGAGGGGCGGTTCAGGCGAGCGGAGACCGCGGCCCCTCCGGTGGCGGCGGCCCCGCCCGTGGCGGCGGCCAGCTGGCGCGCCTTGTCGGCGAACCCACCCGTCCGCGACGCCTCGGCCTCCGGCGCGGCCGCCGCACCCGCCCCGACCGCGGTGAACCGCCCGGAGGTGCGGCCGAGCGTCGTGCCCCCCACCCCACCGGCCTCGTAGAGGGCCTGGAGCAGGGCCTCCGCGTCGGCGAAGCGCTGCTCGGGATCCTTGGCCATCAGACGCTCGACGATCGCGATCACCGTCGCCGGCGTGCCGGGGGCCTTCTCGGACAGCGCCGGCGCCTGCTGCTGGATGTGCTGGATGGCGATGGCGACGGCGTCCTCGCCCTGGAACGGCACCTCGCCGGTCAGCATCTCGTACATCAGGACCCCGAGCGCGTAGAGGTCGCTCGCGGGCGTGACCGAGCGGCCGCGGGCCTGCTCCGGGGACATGTAGTACGGGGTCCCCAGCATCACACCGGTCTTGGTCTTCGAGTTGCCGTCGCGCATGTGCGCGATGCCGAAGTCCGTCAGCCGCGGGCGACCCTCCTCGTTGAAGAGGATGTTGTCGGGTTTGATGTCGCGGTGGATGATGCCGCGGCGGTGCGCGGCCGCCAGCGCGCTCGCGACCTGGGCGGTGATCTCGAGGGTGCGATCCACGGGGAGCGGCGACTCGCGCTCGATCACCCCCCCCAACGAGCCGCCGCCCACGAACTCCATGATGATGAAGTGCGAGCCCTCGTGCTCCTCCACATCGTAGATGTGCACGATGCCTTCGTGGGCGAGCTGCGCGAGTGTCTGCGCTTCACGCCGGAAGCGCTCCAGGTTCTCGTCGTCCGCGAGCTGGCGCGGGAGCATCTTGACCGCGACGGTGCGGTTGAGGGTCACCTGGGTGGCGCGGTACACCACACCCATGCCCCCCCGCCCGAGCTCCGACTCGATCCGGTACCGCCCGATCTGTTCGCCGACCATGCCTCCCCCGTGCTGGCGTGTCGCCTGACACGCGCGAGGCGGAGGTCGGAGGGATCACGGGGCGAGGACCGCGCAGGGCGGCGGGGGCCCGGACCCGGGGCGTCGCCTCCCCGGGAGGGACGGCCCCGCGGGCGGGATCAGGTCCGGAAGCCGGTCCGGAGCGCGTGGAGGAGCGCCTGGTCCTCCGGGGTGGCCAGGCCGGCTTCGATCAGGGCCTCCAGCCGGCTCGACGCCTCGGCGCGATAGGGGGCGGGTCGACCGTGCAGCCGGGCGAGGCGCGAATGCAGCGCTTCGACCCGTGCCAGCTCGAGCCGGCTGCGGGCGTCCGTCCCGTCCCGGTCGAGGCGGCGCAACAGCCAGGTGCGGGCCTCGGCGTAGTGGGACAACGCGTCGTCGACGTGCCCTGCCTCCTCGGAGAGGCTGGCCAGCGATCGGTGGCCGGAGGCCACGTCGGTGAGGCCCTGGGCGTTGCTCGTGTCCTGGATATGGAGCGTCCGATAGACGTCCAGGGCCGCCGTGCAGTGGGGCGCGGCGCGGCTCACCGCGCCGGCCGCCGCCTCGAGCTCACAGACGTTCTGATGGGCCACGCCCACGTCGCGCTGGGCATCCACGTTGTTCGGGGCCTCGGCGGCCAGCTGCCGACGCATGCGCAGGGATGCCTCGAAGGCGGTCCGGGCCGCGGCGCCGTCGCCTCGCTGACGGGCCAGGGTGCCGATCCGCTCCTGGACCAGCGCCCGGAAGCGTCGCACGCCCCACCCCTCCGCAGCCCCCAGGGGCGGCGCCTCCAGGCGCTGCTCGGCCTCCCCGTAGACGGCCCGCGCCGAATCGGGGCGTGCCAGATTGGGGAAGTTGGGGTTGCCGGTCAGGTCGCCCAGCTTGACGAGGCTGATGACCACGGAGAGGGCGTGGCGCACGCTGTCGGGATGCTGCTCGGCGATGATCCGGTACCCCGAGAGCGCCGCCCGGGCCAGATCCACCCCGCCTTCCACGTCACCGCGGAACGCGAGCGCGTCCCCCAGCTGCTCCTGCAGGACGGCGAGGGTGCGCCGGTAGCGCATGCTGTCGGGACGCTCGTGGACCGCCGAGCGGGCCAGCGCGATGCCCATCTCGTAGCTGCGCGCCGCCGCTCCCAGATCGCCGAGGCTGGCACCGGCCGGCTGGCCCTGCGCCAGCCCGAGACGGAGGAGCGCCTCGGCCACCTCCCATTCGAGCGCCGGATCGCCTTCCACGTCCCCCGCGAGCCCCTCCAGGCTCGCGTAGGCGCGATCCAGCAGGAGCGCTCGCGCCTCCGTGGCACCGGGAAGGTCCGAGATGGCATCGTGTACATCGAAGACCAGCGCGCCGAGGAGACGACGGACGTCCTGCGCCTGCTGCTCGGCCCGCGCCTGCGCCAGGCGTGCGCGTGCACCCTGCACCGCTGCGCCCGCCACCCCCACGGCGAGCGCCAGCGAACCGACCACCGCCACGGCCATGGACGACCGGTGGCGTTGCACGAACTTGCGCGCCCGGTAGCGCAGCGTATCCGGTTGCGCGAGCACGGGTCGTCCGCTGAGGAAGCGGCGCAGGTCCTCCCCGAGCTGGGCCGCGGAGGGATAGCGGCGCTCCGGCTCCTTGCGGATGGCCGTGAGGATGATCTGGTCCAGATCGCCGCGCAGCTCCTGCGCCCGGACGCGGGGGCGCAGCGCGCCCGCATCCGCGGAGGCGACGGCGGCGCTGGGTCGGGTCGGCTCGCGCGAGCTGACGATGCGCTCGATCTCGAAGAGGGACTCGCCCCCGAACGCGTAGGGCCCGCGACCTGCAAGCAGCTCGTACAGCACCACACCGAGCGCGTAGATGTCGGAGAGCAGCGTGACCGGCTCCCCGCGCAGCTGCTCCGGGCTGGCGTAGGCGGGCGTCAGGGCCCGGGCACCCGCCTCGGTCACCGTGCGTTCGGGATCGGTGCCCGGGTCCAGCATCTTGGCCACGCCGAAGTCGAGGAGCTTCACCACCCCGTCCCGGGTCACCAGGATGTTGCCGGGCTTGAGGTCGCGGTGCACGACCAGGTTCTGGTGCGCGTACTGCACGGCCGCACAGACCTGTCGGAAGAGGTCGATGCGCGCCTCCACGGACAGACCGCGTTCAACCACCCAGTCGTCGATCCGTTGGCCCTCCACGTACTCCATCACGAGGAAGAGCCGGCCGTCCGGAGCCACCCCGCCGTCCAGCATGGACACGATGTTGGGGTGGGCGAGCGTCGCCAGGATCTGCCGTTCCTGCCGGAAGCGGCGGATGACCTCCTCGCTGTGGCCGTAGGCGTGGATCAGCTTGATGGCGACACGCCGGTCGAACTGCTGGTCCGCACGCTCCGCCTCGTAGACGACGCCCATGCCGCCTTCGCCGATGCGACGCAGCAAGCGGTACGCGCCGATCACGGACCCCTCCCGGCCAAAGGGGGTGCCGCTGCCGGCGAGCGCAGGTCGCTCCAGCGGATCGTCGGCGCCGTCCAACGCCGTCATGAGGCTTCGCACCTCGGTCAGGAGGTCGGGATCGGAGCCGCATTCGCGCGCCAGGAAGGCGTCGCGCCGCTCCGGCTCCAGGTCCAGGACCTGGTCGAGGAGCGCCTTCACGCGTTCGCGCCGGTCGGACATCATCCCGCCGGCGCACCCTCCGGAGCCGGGCCGTCCTCGGACAGGTGCCGGTAGAGCCAGGCCTTGGCGTGGCGCCAGTCGCGCTTGACCGTAGGCTCGGAGACGCCGATGGCCTGCGCCACCTCGGCAATCTCCAGGCCGGCGAAGAAGCGCATCTCGACGATGCGGGCCGCGCGCGGATCGGTGCGCTCCAGCTCGGCCAGGGCCTTGTCCAGGGCCACCACGTCCACGCCCGGCCCCTCGCGGGCGGCCAGACCGTCGATGAGGGTCACGGCCCGCCCGCCCCCCCGTTTGGCGGCGCTGCGGCGCCGGGCGTGGTCCACCAGGATGCGACGCATGGCCTGGGCGGCGATCCCGAAGAAGTGCGCGCGCCCGCTCCAGTGGGGCACGCGCTGCTGCACCAGCTTCAGGTAGGCTTCGTGGACGAGGGCGGTCGGCTGGAGGGTATGCCCGTCCACCTCGGCCCGCAGGTGGGCGCGGGCCAACGCACGCAGCTCATCGTAGACGACGTGCAACAGCGCGGCCTGCGCCTCGTCGTCTCCCGAGGCGAATCCGTCGAGAAGGCGCGTCACGTCGCTGGGGCGGGGGGAGCCCACGGCAATGCCTCCGACTGTTCTGAGCCCGACGGGCAACACTAGCCGATCGGAGCCGGCGGGGGAACGGCCGATCCCCCGAGGCCCGCTCCTGCGCGTGTAGGGACATGGAGCCCTGGGGCCACTTCACCGTGTCCGAATACGAGGCCGTCCACCGGGTGGTGGGGGACCTCGCCGTCCATCTACGCATCGAGCGCGGCGCGCTCGTGGTGGGGATCGACGCACCGGTCGGCCCCCTCACGGGCTTTGGCCCGACCCGCGAGGAGCGGTGGGCCGCCCCCGGCCCCGCCACCTCCGTGGAGGTGGCGCCCGCCCTCCCGGACCGCCCCGTGGTCGTGGGCGTGCGCAACCCGTTCCGGCTCGCCCCGGGCGCCGAGACCCGCCTGCAGGTCCACCTGCCCATCTGGGCCCAGGTCCACCTGGAGGACGAGGAGCGCACGCTCCTGGCGGAGCTCCCGAGCGCGGTCTTGAGTCAGACCTGGTGGGGGGGCAAGACGCGAGGCGAGCTGGCCTATTGGCTTCCCGCCGAGGTCGAGCATGCCGAGGCGGACATCGCCACGGCGGCGCCCACCCGGGCCGTCTGTGTCCTGCGCATCGCGAACCGTTCGACGCGGGTGCTGGAGGTGGACCGCCTCGCGATCCGCGCTCCGCAGCACTCGCTGTTCCGCACCAGACGGGGCTTCGTCACCGACGAGGCCCGCATCGTCTACCTGGGAGAGGCCGATGCTGCCGTGGACGTGAGCGGCGCTCCCCCGGCGTTCGAGCCGGATGCTCCCCGCGTGCAGGGGCCGCGCCTGCTGCTGCCGCGCGGCCTGCGCGCGCTCACCTTCGCCCATCTCCGCAGCCTCGAGCTCTACTGATGCTCCCGCGTCTCCAGCAGATCGCCGACACCGCACAGGCGCTGGCCGACACCGCGACCGCTCCGCTCACCGACACGGTCGTCGCCGTCGCACCGGCGGTCGTCCCCACCCCGGACGAAGCCGGCTCGCTCGTGCAGGTCGCCCTCATCCTCGGGCTCGGGATCCCCCTGCTCGCCTGGATCACGCTGTGGGTCCGGAGCGTGGTGAGTCGCCGGGTCGGCCCCCACCGCGGGGTCATCACGGGCAAGCTCCTGTTCTATCCCGGTCTGGTGTTCCTCGTGGCGCTGGTCATGCGCGAGATGGGCTTCAGCCTCACGCCCATGCTCGGGGCCGCGGGTGTGGTGGGGATCGCCCTGGGCTTCGCGTCCCAGACCAGCGTATCCAACATCGTGGCCGGCTTCTTCCTGGTGGGCGAGCGACCCTTCGTCGTGGGGGACATGATCGAGGTCGGCACCACGGCCGGCCGCGTCCTCTCGGTGGGCATGCTCTCGGTGAAGCTGCGCACCTGGGACAACCGGTTCATCCGCGTACCGAACGAGAGCCTCATGCGCAGCGAGGTCACGAATCTCACACGCTTCCCCATCCGGCGGGTGGATCTCGTGGTCCGGGTCTCCTACGACGCCGACCTGGAGCGTGTCCACGACATCCTGCTCGACGCCGCGCGCGCACACCCTTCCTCGCTCATGGAGCCCGAGCCGCGCGTCTACTTCGTGTCGTTCGGAGAGACGGCCGTGCACGTGAAGCTGACGGTCTGGTCCACCCAGGAGGAGCGCCGTGAGCTCAAGCACAGCCTACCCGCGCTGATGAAGCGCAAGCTGGACGAGGCGGGGCTGCCGATGCCCCGGCTCCCCGGGGTGATGCCCCTGGCGATCGATGCCGGGGGCGGTGGAGTCTGAGGTCCGCCCGTCGTCGCCCGGTCCGGGGTCCGCCCGCCGCCGCCCGATCCCCGTCAGGGGCTCCGGGCCAGGACCGCGCGCGCGGCCGCGACGTCGGCGCGGATCTGGGCCACGAGATCGGCCACGGTCGCGAACGGCGCAACCTCCCGTAGCCGCTCGATGAAGTCCACCCGCAGCTCCTCGCCGTAGAGGTCGCCCTCGAAGTCCAGCAGGTGGACCTCGATGGTGGGCGGAGCCCCGCGGAACGTCGGGCGGGGACCCAGGTGGAGGGCCCCGTCGAACGTGCCGCCCCGCACGTGCGTGCGTACGGCGTAGATCCCGGCGGGAGGGAGGAGCTTGTCGGGAACGGGCACGGCCAGATTGGCTGTGGGGAACCCGAGGGTCCGCCCCCGCTGGTCGCCCCGCACCACGACGCCGCGCACCGCATACGGACGGCCCAGGCCTCGGCGCGCATCCTCCAGGTCTGCGGACGCGATCGACCGGCGGATCCGCGTCGACGAGATGGGCTCGCCGCCGGCCAGGACCGGCTCCACCACATCCACGGCGAAGCCCAGCTCGGCGCCGATGGCACGCAGGGTCTCGACGTCTCCGCTCCGTCCTTTGCCGAAGCCGTGGTCGTACCCGATGACCAGCTCCGAGACGCCGAGGCGCTCGACGAGGATCTCTTCGACGAACCTGCGCGGCGGATAGTCCGCCAGCGCACGCGTGAAGGGGATGAAGACCGCGTAGTCGAGCCCCGTCTCGGCCAGGATCTCCGTCTTCTCCACGGGGGTGGTGAGCAGCGGCGGGGCATGCTCGGGACGCACGATCCGGAGCGGGTGGGGATCGAAGGTCACCAGGACGCTGCGCCGTCCCGACGAACGGGCGCGCTGGCAGATCTCCGCGAACACGGCCAGGTGGCCCCGATGCACCCCGTCGAAGGTCCCGACCGTGACGACGGCTCCACGCGCGTCCTCGGGCAGCGGTCGAGCCAGCGCGGGGTCGATTGCGGACGGCTCTACCATGCGAAGACCTTGCGAGGACGCAGGGCGTCGGGACCCACCTCGGCCACGGCCACCAGCTCGTCCTCGTGCGAGAGGGCGCACACCCCCGCGCCCACGCCCGACGGAGGGGGGAGGGCCTGACCGTGGCGGATGCGCCGGACCTCGTCGGCCTGCAACGCGACACGAGGAAGGTGCCCCAGGGCGTGCAGGGGGCTCAGGGCCGTGGCCCGCACGCGTTCGGCATCGCCCAACGCCTCCGGCACCAACGCCTCCTCCACGCGGAAGCGCCCCACCGCGGTCCGCCGCAGCTCCGTCAGGTGCGCGCTCGTCCCCAGCGCGGCGCCGATGTCGCGGGCCAGGGCACGCACGTAGGTCCCGCTGGAGCAGGTGACACGGAAGTCCAGACGGGGAGGCGCGAACGCCAGCGCCTCCAGCGCGTGGATGTCGACGGGCACGGCCTCCAGCGCCACGGTCTCGCCGCGTCGCGCCCGGTCGTAGGCCCGCTCCCCCGCCACCTTCTTCGCCGAGTAGGGGGGTGGGGTCTGCAGCTGGGCCCCCTGGAAACCGGTCAGCACGCCCACCACGTCCGCGTCGGTGACGGCCCGCCAGGCGTCGTCCTGGGCGCGGATCTGCCCCATGCGGTCGTCCGTGTCCGTGGCGCGTCCCAGCTCCAGCGTCGCCTCGTACGTCTTGTCCTGCGCGCTCAGGTACTCGGCGATGCGCGTCGCACCGCCCACACACAGGAGGAGCAGTCCCGAGGCAAAGGGGTCGAGCGTACCCGTGTGCCCGATCCGACGGGTCCCCAGCGCACGGCGGGCGAGTCCGACCACATCATGTGACGTCGGCCCCGACGGCTTGTCCACCGGGAGCACGTACGCAGGGGTCACGCGTCCTCCGGGGCTCCGTCGGGAGGGGCTTCGGGAATCTCCACGTCGCGGAGCAGGGCTTCGATGCGCTCGGCGGCCTCCGCCGTCCGATCCTCCTCGAAGCGCAGCTCCGGGACCCGGCGCAACCGCAGCGCCTGCCCGAGCTCCCGGCGGATGAACGGAGCGGCCGCGGCGAGCCCTGCGTGCGCCTCCCGGCGTTCGTCGCGGCCGTCGGGAAAGCGCACGTACACGCGCGCGAGCCACAGATCCGCGGTGACCTCGGCGCCGAGCACACGAACCCCCTCCACGCGGGGATCGCGGACCTTGAGGCGCAGGATCTCCGCGGTCTCGCGCTTGACCTGTTCATTCAATCGTTCGGCACGACGGGACATCGAAGCGCAACCCGGCTACAGCGTCTCGCGCTGGACGTGGGTGATGAAGAGCCGACCGCTCTCCTCGAGGAGCCGGTCGATCCGACTCTCGATGGAGTCGGCCTGGCCCGCGTCCGCGGCCAGGTAGACCAGGGAGAGCTCGCCACGACTCCACTGGTCCTGGGACCCCGTCTCGGCGAGCGAGACGTTGAAGCGGGTCCGCAGGCGATCCTTGACGGAGCGGAGTACCATGCGCTTCTCCTTCAGGCTGCGGGCCTCGGGAAACGCAAGCTGGAAGACGAGAAATCGGATCGTCACAACGACCCCGCCAGCTGCGGGGCAGCGACGCTCAGTCGCGACCCCGTGCCGAGTCGGCGAGCGTACGCGCGACCTCCTCGACGCGGTAGCATTCGATCACATCGCCGACCTTGATGTCGTTGAAGTTGGCGATGCCGATGCCGCATTCGAAGCTCTCGCGCACCTCGCGGACGTCTTCCTTGAAGCGCTTGAGCGACGAGATGCTGCCGTCGTAGATCATGATGCCGTCCCGCACCAGACGCACGTTGCCGGTGCGCTGGATGATGCCGTGGGTGACGTAACAGCCTGCGATGGTTCCGACGCGAGTGATCTTGAAGACCTCTCGCACCTCGGCGGAGCCCAGGATGCGCTCCTTCTCCTCCGGCGAGAGCAGGCCCTCGAGCGCGGAGCGCACGTCGTTGACGGCCTCGTAGATCACGTCGTAGGTGTGGACGTCCACACCCTCGCGCTCGGCCACGGCGCGGGACTTGGCATCGGGCCGCACGCGGAAGCCGATGATGATGGCTTGCGTGGTCGAGGCCAGCAGCACGTCGGACTCGTTGATGGCACCCACTCCGCGGTGCACGATGTCCACGGAGACCTCGTTGGTGCCGAGTTGCTCGAGCGCGTCGGCCACCGCCTGGACGGAGCCGTCCACGTCGCCCTTGATGATGAGCGCGAGCCGTCCGCCCTTCCCTTCCGCGCGGAGCTGGGAGAAGTCGCCGAGCTTGAAACCGCGCTCCCGGATCCGGAGCTGTTTCTCGCGCTCCAGCCGCTGGCGGTTCTGCGCGATCTCGATGGCCCGGTCGGCTTCCATGGCCTGGAACGAGTCCCCGGCCTGGGGCACACCCGACGCACCGAGCACCTGGATCGGGAACCCGGGCCGGACGGCTTCGACGGGCTTGCCGCGCTCGTCCAGGAGGGCGCGCACACGTCCGTCGTAGAGACCGCAGACGAACGGGTCGCCCACCCGCAGCGTGCCGCGCTGGATCAGGATGGTGGCCACGGGACCCTTGCCGGGGTCCAGCTTGGCTTCGATGACCGTGCCCTGGGCCTCGCGGTCGGGATTGGCCTGCAGGTCCAGCAGCTCCGCCTGCAGGAGCACCTTCTCCAGGAGGTCGTCGATGCCGATGCGCGCCTTCGCGCTGATCTCGGCCGACAGCACGTCCCCGCCGAAGTCCTCGACGGTCACGCTCTGCTGCAACAGCTCCTGCTTGACCTTCGCCGCGTTGGCCGCGGGCAGGTCGATCTTGTTGACCGCCACGACCAGCGGCACGCCCGCGTTCCTGGCGTGGCTGATGGCCTCGATGGTCTGCGGCATGACCGAGTCGTCCGCGGCGACCACGAGCACCACGATGTCGGTGACCTCGGCGCCGCGCGCACGCATGGCCGTGAAGGCGGCGTGACCCGGGGTGTCGAGGAAGGTGATGGCGCGACCTCCGTCGATCTCCACGTGGTAGGCGCCGATGTGCTGCGTGATGCCGCCCGCCTCGCCGGCCACGACGTTCGTGTCGCGGATGGCGTCCAGCAGGCGCGTCTTCCCGTGGTCGACGTGACCCATGACGGTGACCACCGGCGGACGCGGGCGCAGCGACTCCACCGGATCCTCGTCCTCCTCCTCCTCGTCCACGGTGCCGTACTCGGCCTCGCGCACCGCCTTGAAGCCGAACTCGTCGAGCAGGAGCTCGATCTGGTCGAAGTCCAGGCGCTGGTTGACCGTCACCATGAGGCCGAGGTTCTTGAAGGCGCTGCCCACGATCTCGGTGGACGACACGTCCATGAGCTCGGCCAGCTCGGCGACCGTCAGGAACTCGTTCACCCGTACCGTGCGGGCTTCGCGCGCGCGTTCCTCCGCCTTCTGGGCCTCCTCGGCCTCCCGCCGCTCCCGGGCGTCCTGGACGGTACGGCCCTTCTTCCGCTTCTTCCCGCCGCCCTTCAGCTCGGCCATCACGCGCTGGATGTTCGACTGCACCGCATCCTGGTCCACGCGGGTGCGCTTGCCCTTCTTGCGGTCCTTCGACTGGCGGCGGCCGTCCGCGGTATAGCCTTCGGCCTGGATGCGCACCTTCCCGCCGGAAGCAGCGGCACCGCGATCGGCGGATCCCGCACCGGCACCCTGACCGGGTGCGGGACGACGCAGGACGCGGGCGGGCCCCTTGGGGGCGTTGCGGCGGACCGGCTCGGGCGCAGGCGCCTGCGCTGCAGCCGGCCGCGGCGTGGCCTTGGGCGGCGCGGCAGGACGGGCCGGCTCGGCCGCGGGCGTCTCCGGACGCTCCTGCACGGGCTCCGGCTGGAGCTCGGGCTCCGGCTCGGGCTCGGCCGCGGCCGGCGCTTCGACCTCGGGCTCGGGCTCCGCGGCGGGTGGCGCCTCGACGGCGGGCTCGGGCGCCGGGGCGGTGGCGGCGGGTGCCTCCTCCGCTTCCGCGGCGGGGGCCTCGACCGCTGGCTCCTCTTCCGGCTCCGGCTCGGGCTCGGCCCGGCGTCGCCGGCGCCGGGTGCTCGGAGCCTTGGAATCCTCGATCACGGCCTGGATGGCCTCACCGGCCTTCCGGTGCCCGGCACGACGCTCCCGCTCGACACGCGCGATGACGCGCGCGACGTCGGCCTCGGAGAGCGATCCTCTCCGATCCGCTACACGGATCCCGAGCTGGCGCAACAGCACCAGCAGTTCCTCGGAATCCACGCTCAGGGTCTGTGCCAGCTCAAAAACCCGCATCAACGCTCCACATCTGCCTGTTCGTCCCGGGGCGCCACCTGCGCCAGGACGGCCGCGGCCAGGTCCGCTCGGGTCACCGCAACCGCGGAAACGGGCCCGGTCCCAACTGCGCGCCCGAACGCCGCGCGGCTTCCCCCGATCCACAGGGGGATCCCGCGGCGCTCGGCCGGCTTTCTCACTTTGTCGACTTGTGCGGGAGACGCGTCCGCGGCGACCAGGACCAGCCGTGCGTCGCCGCGTCGGATCGCTTCACGGGCCCGGGCCGTGCCGGGTGCGACGTGTCCGGACCGTCGCGCGAGCCCCAGCAAGCCGAGCCCTTCGGCGAAGTTCACCCGCCCCCGTCCTCCACTCCAGCCGCGGGTCGCGAACCGTCCGGCGAGGATCCTTCCTCGCCGGCCTCCGCGTCCCCACCGCCGGCCTGGGACTCGGCGGCGGTGCCCGCCGGGGGGGATCCCCCGGCATTGGACTCCGCAGCATTCGCGTCCGGTACCGGCTCGACCACGGTCAGCTCGTCGATCAACTCGACGAGGCGCTTCGCATCCGCTTCCGCAAGACCCGGGATCTTGAGGAAATCCCCCTCCTCCAGATCGATGATGTCGAGGAAGCTACTATATCCGGCGCCTTCCAGGGCCGCCAGGGCGGAGGCGGACACATCCAGCTCCTGGAGTGGGAAGTCCGCCATCTCGAAGCTCTCGCCGGGCTCGGGTCCGAAGAGCCCCATGCCGGCGCCCCGCTCGAGCCACTCGCGCGACCCGTACAGGTCGATCTGCCAGCCGATGAGCTGGGAGGCCAACCGCACGTTCTGGCCGTTCCGTCCGATGGCCAGGGAGAGCTGGTCCTCGTCGACGATGGCCGTGATCACCTGGCGCTCGGAATCCGAGATCACCTTCGACACCCGGGCGGGGGCCAGGGCCCGCCGCGCGTAGACCTCGGGGTCGGGGTGCCAGGGCACGATGTCGATCCGCTCGCCGCCGAGCTCGGACACGACGGCCTGGACGCGCGAGCCCTTCAAGCCGACGCAGGCGCCGACCGGGTCGATGGACTCGTCCCGGCTGTAGACGGCCAGCTTGCTCCGGCCCCCGACCTCGCGCGCGATGCCGCGGATCTCGACGATGCCCTGGTAGATCTCCGGCACCTCGAGCTTGAAGAGCGCAGCGACGAACAGGGGATCGGCGCGCGACAGGATCATGCGCGGGCCCTTGGGCGTCTCGTCCACCTTCTTCAGGACGGCGCGGATGGGATCGCCCTGCCGGAAGCGCTCGCGCGGGTTCTGCTCCCGCCACGGGATGATCGCCTCCGCGTCCCGCGAGCGGTTCAGCATCACGACGATCTTGCCGCGTTCGATCTGCTGCACCTCGCCGGAGAGCAGCTCACCCACACGATCGGCGTACTCGTCGCGGATGCGCTGGCGCTCGCCCTCCCGCACCCGCTGCACGATGCGCTGCTTCGTGGCCATGACCGCGTTGCGGCCGAACTGGGCGAAGTCGACGGGGATCTCCATGACGTCTCCCACCTCGTAGGTGGGGTCGTCCCAGCGGGCCTCGCCCAGGGCGATCTCGGTGGAGGCGTCCTCGACGGACTCCACGACGCGCTTGAGCACGACGATGTCGATGTCGCCGCTGCCATCGTCGATGGAGATCTCGGCTTCGACGTTGGGGCCGTAGATGCGCGCCAGTCCGGCGAGGATGCCATCGCGCATCAACTCGTTCAGGGCCTCGTCCGACAGGTTCTTCGTCGAGGCGATATCCCTCAGCGCTGCCACGATCTGACCGGCTTTCATCGTTGTCCCCTCGCCCCTCATCGGCGGCTCGGAGGCGACGTCCTCCGTTACCGCACTGCACCTAGCTCCATTCGTAGACGAGACGACCGCGCTCGATCCCGTCCAGCGGGAGGCGCACCTCGTCTCCTCCATCCAATCGTATGCGGACCGCACCGGCACCCCGCGCCAGCGCGTCCCGCTCCTCTTGCGTTTCCAGCGCCAGCAGCATCCCTTCGATCCGACGGCCTTGCGGACCCATCGGCTCCTTGGCGCGCACCAGCACCCGCTGGCCCGCGAAGCGAACCCAGTCCGCGGCCCGGACCAGAGGACGCTCCAACCCCGGAGACGAAACCTCCAGCACGTACCGCTCGGGCAACACGCCGTCCAGCCAGGTCTCCAGCCCCCGGCTCACGACGGCGCAGTCGTCCACCGTCACGGCCTCCGGGGCCGAAGATCCCGGGCGGTCGATGCGCAGCCGGAGGACGGGGCGGCGGGCATTTCCGGCCCACTCCGCCACGACGACCTCGAAGCCCAACGCCTCGACGCGTCCATCCAGCTCCGACCGGACGCGGTCCCGCGTGTCACCCATTCCCTGCTCCCGGCGCCCACACGGGGCACCAAGAGAAAAAAAAGCGGGGAAGGCCCGCTTCCCCACTTCAACCAATTGGCGGCCGCCGCGCGCGGCGGTGTCCGCGGCCTTCGCAGCTAACCTAGCCGATTCCCCGGACTCTCTCAACCACGGCCCCGGCCCTCCCGGTCAGTCGTCCGTGCGGGAGATGCGTGCCCCCAGGGCGCGGAGCCGCTCGTCGATCCGCTCGTAGCCGCGCTCGATCTGCCCGATGTTCCCGATCCGGGAGCGCCCCTCGGCGGCCAGCGCCGCCAGGAGGAGGGCCATCCCGGCCCGGATGTCCGGGCTCTCCACGCTCCCCCCGCGCAACCGGGCCGGACCCACCACCACCGCCCGGTGGGGATCGCAGAGGATGATCTGGGCACCCATGCCTACGAGCTTGTCCGTGAAGAACATACGGGACTCGAACATCTTCTCGTGGATGAGCACCGTGCCGCGACATTGGGTCGCGGTCACCAGGGCGATGGACGTCAGGTCGGCCGGGAAGGCCGGCCAGGGCCCGTCGTCGATCTTGGGGACGTGGCCGAAGGCATCGGCGCGGACCTCGAGCGGCCGGTCGCCGTGCACGACCAGGGAGTCCTCCCCGACGGTGCATTCGACCCCCAGACGCCGGAAGCCCAGGAGTGCCGAGCGCATGTGGTCGGTCTCGAGGCCTTCGATGGTGATCTCGCTTCCGGTCACGGCCGCCAGCCCGATGAACGAGCCGGCCTCGATGTGATCGGCCCCGATCCGGAAGCGGGTGCCTCCCAGCCGCTCCACCCCCTCGATCCGCAGGATGTTCGTGCCGACGCCGTCGATGTGGGCGCCCATCCCCTGCAGGAGGTGGCACAGGTCCTGGACGTGGGGCTCGGACGCCGCGTTGCGGATGCGCGTGGTCCCCCGGGCCAGCACGGCGGCCATGATGGCGTTCTCGGTGCCGGTGACGGACGGCTCGTCCAGGAACATCTCGGCCCCGATCAGCGCGCGGGCCCGCACGTGCAGCCCGTCCTCCAGCTCGACGCGCGCCCCGAGCGTCTCGAACGCCAGGAAGTGGGTGTCGAGGCGCCGACGTCCGATGACGTCGCCCCCGGGCGGCGCCAGGCGCGCCTCCCCGAAGCGGGCCAGGAGCGGCCCGGCCAGGAGCACCGACGCGCGGATGCGCTCGGCCAGACGCGGATCGGGGGCCCGTCCTTCCACGGCGCGGGCCTCCACCGTCACCTGGTTCGGACCCGTCCATTCCACCGCCGCCCCGAGCGCCACCAGGATGTCGAGAAGGGTCTCCACGTCGCGGATCCGCGGCACGTTGTCCACCACCACGGGCTCCGTGGTCAGGAGCGTGGCGGCGAGCACGGGCAGGGCGGCGTTCTTGTTCCCGGCGGGCCGGATGCGACCGGACAGACGCTGGCGACCCTCGACGACGAAGCTGGGCATGTGGAAACGGGCTGGACGGAGCGCGGGCGCCGAGGCGCGGGTGGGTGCGAAGCTACCCGGATGCGGGAGCGCGTGCCAAGGCGCACCCTGGAAGGGTCGGTCGCGATGCGGTACCGTTCGACATGGACTTCGCACCGCTGCAAGCCGCCGACACCATATGGATGCTCGCTCCCGCGAGCGGCCTCCAGACCGCGAGCCAGATCGCGAACGTGGTCATCGCCGCGCTGGTGCTGCTGGTGTTGGCAGCGTTGTTCGTGGCCCTCCTGCAGGTGCTCAAGGCATTGCGCGCGTTGCGCAGCATCGTGGACCGCCTGGAGCCCCAGTCCCATGCCGTGCTGGAGCGCGCGCGCGGCGTGACCGAGAACGTCGAGGCCATCACGCGCTCGCTCAAGGACGACGTCGGCTCGTTGACCGGCTCCGTGGAAGCGCTCACGGCCCGGCTGCACCAGGCCTCGGACCGGATGGAGGAGCGCATCGAGGACTTCAACGCCCTCATGGAGGTGGTGCAGGAGGAGGCCGAGGACATCTTCGTGGGCACGGCGTCCACCGTCCGCGGGCTGCGGACCGGCGCGGCCGCCCTCACGCCCGCAAGCCCGCCGCCCCCGGTCCTGCCCCCGGACCCGTCCGCGTTGGAGCTACCCGAGGACGAGTGAGCGCGGTCGGACTCCTTCGCCTGGGGATCGCGTTCGGCTGGGTGGCGCTGGTCGCGCTCATCGACGCGACGCCGCTCCATGCCTGGGGCCCCGCCACCCACGTCGCCCTGGGCGAGGGCCTGCTGAGCGCACTCTATCTGCTGCCGCCGGCGCTGCGCGCCCTGCTGGAGCGCTACCCGGTCCAGTTCCTGTACGGATCGATCGCCGCCGACATCTCCTTCGCCAAGAAGTACGCGGCCGCCGGGCGCCACTGCCACCACTGGCACATCGGGGAGGAGATCCTCGAAGCCGCGCCGGACGAACCCCTGCGCGCGGTGGCCTTCGGCTACCTCGCTCACCTCGCGGCGGACACGGTGGCCCACAACATCTACGTGCCGCGGCAGCTCCTGCTCACGAACACGTCCAAGGGTGTCGGACACACCTACTGGGAGCACCGCATGGACATGCATGCGGGCGAGGCCTACCTGGCGGAAGCGCGGCGGCTGATCACGGAGCACGACCACCGCGCCGCCGATGAGCTCTTCGACGAGGTCCTGAGCGCCACCCTGTTCAGCTTCCAGACCAACCGCCGCATCTTCCGCGGCATGATCCGCTTCCAAGGCAACGAGCGCTGGCAGAAGGTGTTCGACTCGGTGCTGCGCAACTCCCGCTGGGACCTGCCGGACCCGCTCGTGCGCCGGTACCTGGAACTCTCCTTCGAGGCGATCGTCGACTACCTGGTCAACCGCGAGCGGTCCGCTCCGGCCCGTGAGGACCCGATCGGCGAGGTGAACCTGCGGCTGGCCAAGCAGATCCGGCACCGGGAGCTGGCGGACGGCGCGATCGACGATCCCGAGCTTCTGGCCCGGAGCGCCGATGCCTTCTTCCCGATCCCGGACGATCCACCGGGGGTCCCCATCCCGGCAGCCCTGGGGCAGCGCGGTCGGCTGCGCGGCGAGACCCGGGCGATCTAGCGTCCGTCACCGGTCCGCGCGGCGGCATCGACGACGAATGACCTGCGCCGGCACGCGAGCCGGCCTTCGTGGGCGTGCCTACCCGAAGTCCTTCTGCAGATCGGCGTAGCGGGCCAGCAGCTTCTTCCGTCCCACGGCCTGGAAGTCCACCGTGACCTTGAGATCGTGGCCGAAGCCGGTCACCTCGACGACGGTGCCCGACCCGAAGGTCGCGTGCAGCACGCGCTCCCCCTTCAGCAGGCGCGGGCGATCCTGGTCGAAGTCGTAGTCGAAGCCCTCGCTCGCGAACGTCTCCTCGCGCTCGGCGCGCGCCCGGCCGCCGCCCGTCTCCCGTGCACGCTCGCGCGAGAAGGAGGGATACTCGCGCCGGGAGCGGTCCGTCAGACGCCGCTCGAGCAGCTCTTCCGGGATCTGGTCCACGAACGGAGAGAGACGGCCCATCATCATCTCACCGGCCCGGCGGCGCTGGCGGGCGTGGCACAGGATCAGTTTGTCCTCGGCCCGGGTGAGCCCCACGTAGAAGAGGCGCCGTTCCTCCTCCAGGTCGGCCGGCTGGTCGTAGGCCCGGGAGAGCGGGAACAGCCCGTCCTCCAATCCCGTCAGGAACACGGTCCGGAACTCGAGGCCCTTGGCGTTGTGCAAGGTCATGAGGGTGACCGCGTCGCTCCCACCCTTCATGGCGTCGATGTCCGCGACCAACGCCACGCGCTGCAGATACAGGTCCAGGTCGGTGAAGCCCTCCCGCTCCTCGGGCTCGAGCGCCATCGCCTCGGCGTCGAAATCCAGGGCGCCCGCAATGAGCTCACGCACGTTCTCGGCGCGGTCCTCGCCCTCGGGGCCTTCCTTGCGATAATGCTCCAGCAGGTCGAGATCCTCCACGAGCGCCTGCACCAGCTCACCCACCGGGATCTCGCGCGCCAGTTCCGCGAACCGGTCGAGCAGCTCCGTGAACCCTTCGAGGGCACGGACGGCGGCGCGCCCGAGCTCGGGGATCTCGCTCGCACGCTTCGCCGCCTCCAGGAGCGGTAGCCCCGTCGCGACCGCCCATTCCCCCAGCCGCTCCAGCGAGCGATTCCCCAGCCCGCGCCGCGGCACGTTGACGATGCGCTCGAACGCACCCAGGTCCTGGGGATTGGCGATCAGCCGCAGGTAGGCGAGCGCATCCTGGATCTCGCGCCGCTCATAGAAGCGTACGCCACCGACGATCTGATAGGGGATGCCACGACGACGGAATGCCTCTTCGAGCGCGCGCGACTGGGCGTTCGTGCGGTAGAGGAGGGCGAAGTCCGCGTTGTGCAGATCCGGATGCGAGAGCTGCCGCGCCTCGATCTCCTCGACCACGGTGCGCGCCTCGTCCATCTCGTCGGCGGCGCTGATGACCGTCAGCCGCTCGCCGGCCTCGCGATCGGTGAAGAGCGTCTTCCCCTTCCGGTCCTGATTGGCCTCGATGGCGGCGTTGGCCGCCGCGAGGATGTTGCCGGTGGAGCGGTAGTTCTGCTCCAGGCGCACGACGACGGCTTCGGGATACGTCTTCTCGAAGTCGAGGATGTTGCGGATGTCGGCACCCCGCCACCCGTAGATGCTCTGGTCGTCGTCCCCGACGACCATGAGGTTGCGGTGGCCGGCCGCGATCAGCTCCAGGAAGCGGAACTGGGCACGGTTGGTGTCCTGGTATTCGTCCACCAGCAGGAAGGCGAAGCGCTGCTGGTAGGATTCGAGGAGCGCGGGCAGGGACTCCAGCAGCCGGACCGGTTGCACCAGCAGGTCGTCGAAGTCCAACGCGTTCTGTTCCCGCAACGAAGCCTCGTAGACGGGATACACACGCGCCACGTTGCGGGCGAAGATGTCGAAGCTGCCCTCGTTCTCCTTACGGAAGGTTTCGGCGTCGACGAGCAGGTTCTTGGCGGCGCTGATCTGGGCCCGTACGGCCTTCGGGTTCCACCGCTTGGGGTCCAGGCCCACGGACTCGATGGCCCGCTGCATGGCCTTGAGCGTCTGCTCCTGATCGAAGATGGAGAACGTGCGACTCCACCCGAGCTGCGGCGCGTGCCGCCGCAGCAACCGCGCGCCGAGCGCGTGGAAGGTCCCGATCCACATGCCGTTGGGCTCGGCGCCCAGGAGTCCGGCCACCCGCTCCCGCATCTCTCCGGCGGCCTTGTTGGTGAAGGTGACGGCGAGGATACGATCCACCGGAACCCCGTGGTGGGTGACCAGGTGGGCGATCCGCGTGGTGAGCACCCGCGTCTTGCCCGACCCCGCACCTGCGAGGACGAGCACGGGACCTTCGAAGAACTCCACCGCTTCACGCTGCGGCGGGTTCAGGCGTTCGAGGTGCCGGGCGGCGTCGAAGAGCGAGAGCGGAGAGGCGTCCACGGATGCGGCGGGAGACGGGGCGGATGGAGCGACCGGGACTCTACCCGCCGGAGCGCGGAAGTTTCACCAGGAAGACCGCACCGCGTTGCGGCGTGTCCAGGAGCTGGATCCGCCCTCCATGGACCCCCTCCACGATGCGGCGCGACAGAGCCAGCCCGACGCCCCACCCGCCCGCCTTGGTCGTCACACCCGGCTCGAAGATCCTGTCGCGCACCTCCAGCGGCACGCCCGGTCCGTCGTCCGCGATGCGGACGTCGACCCATCTCCCCTCCCCTGCCTGCGCCGTCACCTCGATCGTTCCACCGCTGCCGGCCAGCGCATCCAGCGAGTTCTTGACCACGTTCTCGAGCGCCCACACCAGCAACACCCGGGTGCCGTTGATCGCAGGCAGGTCATCCGGCACCGACACGACGAAGCGGATGCCGGGGCCCAGCCGTGGCAGGCGGGCCTGGATGTAGCGCTCCAGCTCGTCGAACAGCTCGGGCAGCGCGACCGGCTCCAGCTTGGACTCCCGACCGATCAGCTCGAAGCGCCGGCTTACGCGCTCCAGCCGCTCCAGGTCCTCTTCGATGGCGTCCCCGATGTCGGGCGCGGAGATCCCACCGGGGCGCTCCTCCTGCGGCATGCGCAGCAGCTCCAGCCACCCCTGCAGGGACGACAGCGGGGTGCCGAGCTGGTGCGCCAGCTCCCGCGCCATGGAGGTCCAGGCGCGCTCCGCCTCCGCCCGACGCTGGGCCCGGATCAGGGAGAGGCCGATCATCAAGGTGAGGATGAGCCCACCCGCCTGCAGCCAGGGGATCCAACGCAGCCGGGCCGTCTGCGGCGGATCGCCATAATGGATGAGGTTGCCGCTGAAGTCGCGGATGGGGGGATGGTCCACATCGAGCAACGCCAGCCAGGCCTGGATGCGCACCTGGCCTTCGTCGGTGCTCAGGTCGGCCTCGAACGGGAGGTTCACCTGCGCGATGGCGCGACCGGCCGAATCGGTCAACGCCAACGGAACGCCGGCGTCCACGATACGCTGCTGCAGGCTCATGAGGCTCTCGAACATCGCGTCCGGATCCTCCGACGTGATGCCGGCCTGCACCTCGGCGAACATGCGGGTCATCGTCGCTGCGTTCTCGTGCAGCGAGCGCACGATCTGATCCGTGTAGACGAGGAACCAGGCCAGCTGCGCGAGCAGCAGGAGCGCCAGGGCCGGCGTCCAGGCGCGACGCAGCAGGGCGCCCCGCGTCAACGCCGCCCGGGCGCTCCGAGACGCCCCCGGTGGTGGGACCGAGCGTGCACGTGGGTCACTTCGCCGTGAGCGCGTCCACGCCGAGCGGACCCTGGAGCGGTGGAGGGACCGTGACGCTGCCGTCCGCGCGTTGCCAGGTCTCCAGCAGCGCGACCATGAGACGGGGCAGCGCGACGCCCGAGCCGTTGAGCGTGTGCACGAAGTCGGGCTTGCCGCCGCCGTCCGGCCGGAAGCGGAGGTTGCCGCGCCGGGCCTGGTAGTCGGTGAAGGTGCTGCACGAGGAGACCTCCAGCCAGCGCTCCACCCCGGGGGCCCAGACCTCGATGTCGTACGTCATGGCCGAGGAGAAGCCGAGGTCTCCGGCCGCCAGGCGGATGACGCGATGCGCCAGTCCCAGCCGCTCGAGCACGCGACAAGCCTCGCGGGTCAGCTCCTCGAGGGCGTCGCGGCTCCGCGCCGGTGTCTCGTAGCGCACCAGCTCCACCTTGTCGAACTGGTGCACGCGCAGCAGGCCGCGCGTGTCCTTTCCCGCCGCACCGGCCTCCCGACGGAAGCAGGGCGAGTACGCCGTGTAGCGGATGGGCAGGTCCGCCTCGGAGAGCAGCTCGTCGCGGTGCATGTTCGTGACGGGCACCTCGGCCGTGGGGATCAGCCACAGGTCGTCGCGCTCCGTCAGGTAGGACTCCTCTGCGAACTTGGGGAGCTGTCCAGTGGCCGTGAGCGATTGGCGGGTGACGAGGTAGGGCACACGCAGCTCCACGTAGCCGTGCTCGCGCGTGTGCAGGTCGAGCATGAAGTCGATCAGCACGCGCTGCAGGCGCGCGCCCATGCCGGTGAGAACGGGAAAGCCGCTCCCGGAGATCCGCGAGCCGCGGGCGAGGTCGAGCAGCCCGAGCGCTTCGCCGAGCTCCCAGTGGGGCCGCGCCGGGAAGTCGAACAAGACGGGCTCGCCCCACGTCCGGATCACCTCGGCGTCCTCCTCCCCACCCGTCTGCACGTCCGTCAACGGCAGGTTGGGCACCGCGAGCAGGATGGCTTCGATCTCCGTCTCGGCCGCGCGCACGTCCGCGTCCAGACGGTCGATGCGATCCCCGACCTCCTTCATCTCCGCGACCAACGCGTCGGCCGGCTCGCCCGCGCGCTTCAGCTCCCCGACCTGCTTGGAGACCTGATTGCGCGTGGCCTTCAGCTCCTGCACCTCGGAGATGGCGCTCCGCCGCACCACATCCAGCTCCAGGACCCGGTCCAGCTGCGCGTCCAGGCTGGCGTCGGCGCGCTTGGCGAGGGCGGCGCGAACCGCGTCGGTCTCTTCACGCAGACGGCGGATGTCGATCACGTCAGTCGGGGGGCAGGAGGCGGCGGTCGTTGCAGTTGGGGTTCCCGTCGTACCGGAAGTCCATGACGCCGGCCACGGGGTCGAGCAGGATGGGGCTGAACTTCGAGAAGGAGAAGCAGCTCTGGCCGAACAGTCCGACCGTGATCCGCGTGCGCACGACGTAGAGGTCCCCGACCCGGAGCGGGACGGCCCCGGCGCTGTAGGCGACCGTGTCGCCCGGCGCCTCGGCGATCTCGTCGAAGGGGGTGGAGCCCAGGTCCGCGATGCGGGCCCGGCTGTCCAGCCCGAAGCCGATGGCCGGCACGGCGACCAGCTGCCCGCCGCGGGTGTCGAGCGCCATGTCCCACTGGTTGAGGGCGCTCTGGGACTCGATGAGCACCGGCACTTCGTCGACGAAGTCGAACCCGGACGGCTGGTTGAGCCCCGGCCGCGCCAGGGAGTACAGGCGGGCCGTGTCCGGACTGAGGTTCCAGTCCACATAGCCGAAGGGCCGGTCCTCACAGGCCGTCAGGCCGGAGAAGAGGGCCAGCGCGAGGCCGAGCAGGAGCGTGCGCACGGGTCGTAGCCTGGGGTCGGAGTCCACCGCTGCCGAAGCGTTCAAAGCTATCCCGCCGAAGAGTGGGGCTCAAGCCCGAATCGCTTGTAATTCCTTGACTTTACACCAGTTGTGCCCTAGGTTCCCGGCCGTCTCTCCCCCTTCCGACGCACCGGCATGTCCGAAGCCTCCACGTCCGCCGTGCCCCGTGCCCGTCTGCTCGTGGCGGACGATGAGCCGCATATCCGGCGGATCCTGACCACCCTGCTGGAGGCGTCCGAGTTCACGGTGGACGCCGTCTCCGACGGGGTGGCCGCGCTCGAGCTGCTGGCCGGCTCGGTGCGCTACGATCTGATCCTGCTCGACATCATGATGCCCGGGGCCACCGGCCTGGAGGTGCTGGAACGCCTCCGCGGCATGCCCACCCGGGCGAGCGTACCGGTCATGATCCTGACCGCCAAGGGGCAGGACGCCGACCGGGAGCGCGCGTTCGCGCTGGGCGCCTCCGACTTCGTGACCAAACCCTTCAGCCCGAAGAAGCTCCTTGCCCGGATCGACCAGCTCCTCGCCGGCTGATCTCTGGATCCTCATCCTCGCGGGGGGCGTGGGCTCCCGCTTCTGGCCGGTCAGCACGCCCAGCCGTCCCAAGCAGCTCCTCCCGCTCGGGAGCGAGCGCCCCCTCATCGTGGACACCGTGGAGCGGCTGGACGGCCTTGTCCCTCCCGAGCGCATCCGGGTCCTGACCGGGGCCTCCCTGGTCGAGCCCATCCGGCACGCCACCGGCCTGCCGGCCTCCAGCTTCCTGGTCGAGCCTGCGGCGCGCGGCACCTGTCCCGTCCTGGCCTGGGCGGCCTGGACGATCGAGCGCGAGCACCCGGGCGCGGTACTGGCGTCGATCCACGCGGATCACGTCATCGATCCACCCGCCGCCTTCCGCGCGCTCCTCGCGGACAGCGCGCACGTGGCCGCGCGGGAGGGCTTGCTGCTCACCACCGCGATCGTCCCCACCCGGCCCGAGCCCGGATACGGCTACATCGAGCCCGGAGAGGTCGTCGGTGGGCACGGGACCGCCGAGGTGCGGAAGGTGCGTCGCTTCGTGGAGAAGCCCGACCGCGAGACAGCGACCGGCTATGTGCGCGACGGCTACCTCTGGAACAGCGGCATCTTCGTCTGGAGCGCCGCCACCTTCCTGCGGGAGCTGCGTGCCACGGCCCCCGACGTCGCCGCGGCCCTGGAGCACCTGGAGCGTGACGACGTGGACGCCTTCTTCCGTGAGGTTCCCGTCACCACGGTGGACGAGGCCGTTCTCGAACGGAGCGACCGGGTCGGGACCGTCCCGGCCACGTTCGCCTGGGACGACGTCGGGGCGTGGGAGGCGCTGGGACGGACACGGCAGGCGGATGCGGACGGCAACGTGTCCGTGGGTGCCGTCCACGCGGTGGAGGCACACCGCAACATCGTCTGGAGCGAGGACGGGCGGGTCGTGCTCTTCGGGGTGGACGACCTCGTCGTGGTCCGGACGGGCGACGTCACGTTCGTCACCACGCGGACGCGGAGCCCGGACCTGAAGGCCCTGCTCGCACGCCTGCCGTCCACCCTCGGAGGGAGCGCGTCATGAAGCTCTACCTCTTCGACGATCGCGTGGCGCGCGGCTTCCACCCGTTCGCGGCCACCCGCCCGGTGGGCGAGCTCCTGTACGGAGCCCATACGCTGCGCGAGCGGGCCGAGCGGGGCCTGCGCAAGACGTGCGCAGGACACTGGGCCGGCGCGGACCTGATCGGATTCGACGAGGAGGGCGCGCCCCCCGCGGTGGATCTGGCGGACGTCGAGACGCCGTGCCTGCTGCTCTGCAGCCGCGTCTCGTGGGGCCACGATGTGGCGGCGGCGCTTCCCGCACCCTCGCCCGGCGGGCCGGTCCCGGTGGAGGTCGCCGGCGCATTGGCGGGTTGGCTGCTCCCCGCCGGAGCCACGCGGCCCACCGAGGAGCAGCTTCTCGACCGCACGCCGCTGCCGGGCGCGCGCTCCCCGCTCGTGCTGCGCGGCGAGTGGCTGGAGGGCGTATGGTCGCTCATGGCCGGCAACGCCGACCGTGTGGGCAAGGACCTGGCCCACGAGCACGTCACGCCTCCCTCCGCCGACCCCGTGGGCCTCGTGCGACTGGGCACCCACGGCGTCGTGCTGGCCCCCGACGTGGTCATCGAGCCGGGCGTGGTGCTCGACGCCCGCCGGGGTCCGATCCACGTCGATCCCGGCGTGGTCCTGGGCGCGCACCTGCGGCTGGCCGGCCCCGCCTTCGTGGGCCGGGGTTCGACGCTGTTCGGAGGGTCGATCTCGGCCGTCTCGCTGGGGCCGGTCTGCAAGGTCCGCGGAGAGGTGGAGGAGTCCGTGCTGCTGGGCTACAGCAACAAGGCCCACGACGGCTTCCTGGGGCACGCCTACCTGGGGCGTTGGGTCAACCTGGGCGCGCTCACGACCAACAGCGACCTCAAGAACAACTACGGGCACGTGCGACTCAAGCTCCCCGAGGGGTCGGTGGACACGGGCCTGACGAAGGTCGGCTGCTTCCTGGGCGACCATGTGAAGACCGGGATCGGCACGATGCTCAACACCGGCACCGTGGTGGGGGCGGGCTCGAACCTGTTCGGTGGGGTCATGCCTCCGGCGTGGGTGCCTCCGTTCTCGTGGGGCAGCGGATCCGACCTGGTGGAATACCGCTTCGATCGCTTCCTGGAGGTGGCCCGGGTGGTGATGGGCCGGAGAGGCCTCACGCTGAGCAGCGCGATGGCGAGCGTGCTGGAGCGGGCGTGGACCCGGAGCGCCGTGCTCCGCGGCTGATCGGGGCCCGCACCGCGCGTCGCGCCCGGTCCTCCGACGGGTTGCCGGGCCCCTGCGCTCCCGACCACATTGACGGCCATCCCCTCACCCGGCGTGTCGATGTCCTTCGTCCCCGTCTTCCCCAGCTCGAGCGCGCCCCGCGCCGTCCGGAGCGGGCCGTGAGGCTCTCGGTCCTGGGCACGGGCTCGCGCGGCAACGCGACGCTGATCGAAGCGGGTGCCACGCGCGTGCTCGTCGACGTGGGCTTCAGCGCGCGGGAGCTGGAGCGTCGCCTGGGTCACCTGGGCGTCGATCCGGCGCAGCTGAGCGGAGTGGTCATCTCCCACGACCACTCGGACCACACCCGGGGTCTCTCCCTCGTTCGGCGCCACGACCTCGAGGTCCACCTGACGGCGGGGACCCAGCGCGCGGCGCGGCGTCACCTGCGCGGCACCGAGCGGGTGCGTACCTACCGCCCGGGGATGCCGTTCGACATCGGGCAGATCCGGGTGGAGCCGTTCACCACCGTGCACGACGCCGCCGACCCGGTCGGGCTCGCCCTGGTCGACCAGGAGACGGGTCTGCGCGTGGGCATCGCCACCGACCTCGGGCGCCCCACCGCGCAGATCCGCCACGCGCTCTCCCGCTCGGACTTCCTGATCCTCGAGGCCAACCACGACGAGGGGATGCTGCACGCCGGCCCCTACCCGTGGTCGGTCAAGTCGCGCATCGCCTCCAGCCACGGGCACCTGTCCAACCACGCCGCGGCGCGCTTCGCCTGCGAGCTCGTGCACGATGGCCTCGCCGGCATCCTGCTCGCGCATCTGTCCGCAGAGTGCAACGACCCGCAGCTGGCACTCCGGGTCGTGGGCGATGCGCTCGGGCGGTTGGGCTACGACGGCTTCCTGGACGTCGCTCTGCAGGACGAGCCGACGACCTTGTTCGACCTCGTGGATCTGAAGGCCCGTCGCGCGCCCGCCCAGTATTCGTTGTTCTGAGGGCAGGCGTGCAGCCGGCGGCTGTCTGCCGGCCGGAGGGTCCACGCGCACGCGCCGGATCGCCGCCGCGGAGCGGCGCCCGGTCCGTCCGGCGGCTGGCGGTGAGCCCTGGCGGCCCGGGATCGCGCCTCTGGATCGCACCGGCGGGAGCCGGCGCCCGCACCCTGCGGGGACACCCTTCAACCGGAGCTTGAATGAGCGCGCATAAACCTGGACGTGGCAAGATCTTCGCCTCTCTGCTCGAAACCATCGGCGACACCCCGATCGTGCGGGCGCCGCGGCTGGCGACGGAGCAGGGCGCCAGGGCGGAGGTGCTGCTGAAGCTCGAGTTCTTCAACCCGCTGGCCAGCGTGAAGGACCGGATCGGGGTCTCCATGATCGAGGCCCTGGAGCGTGAGGGACGCCTCGGCCCCGACTCGACCATCGTCGAGCCGACCTCCGGCAACACGGGGATCGCGCTCGCGTTCGTCTGCGCCGCCAAGGGATACCGGTGCGTCCTCACGATGCCGGAGACGATGTCCATCGAGCGACGGAAGATGCTGGCCCTCCTGGGCGCGGAGGTGGTGCTCACGCCCAAGGAGGAGGGCATCAACGGCGCGCTGCGCCGGGCCGAGGAGCTGCTCGCCGAGATCCCGGGCTCGGTGCGCCCGATGCAGTTCGAGAATCCGGCCAACCCGGAGATCCACCGACGCACGACGGCCGAGGAGATCTGGAACGACACCGACGGCCAGGTCGACGTGATCGTGTCCGGGGTGGGCACGGGCGGCACGCTGACCGGCTGCGGAGAGGTCCTCAAGCCGCGCCGGCCCGGCCTGCGCATGGTGGCCGTGGAGCCGTCGGTCAGCCCCGTGCTGTCGGGAGGACAGCCCGGACCGGGCAACATGATCCAGGGGATCGGGGCCGGTTTCGTGCCGGCGATCCTGGATACGGACCTGATCGACGAGGTGATCGCCGTCACGAACGAGGATGCGCTGGCCATGGCGCGCACGGCGGCGCGCACCGAGGGACTGCCCGTGGGGATCTCCGGGGGTGCGGCGCTGTGGGCGGCCTACCGGATCGCCGCCCGCCCCGAGTCGGAGGGCAAGACCATCGTGACGATCATCCCCTCCTTCGCGGAGCGCTACATCTCGACCGCGCTGTTCGAAGGGATCTGAGGTCGCGCGGCGCGAGGGCGGGACGCGGCACCGGCGCCGCCCGCGTCCAGGGCTTCGCGGGAAGACGGCCGTACGCGCAACGGGGCACACCCGACCGGGTTGTGCCCCGTTGCCGCAGTCGGCGCGCGACCGCGCACCTACAGCCCGAAGAACCGGCGGATGTCGTTCGAGAGCGCGAAGAGCATCAGACCCATCACGATCACCAGCCCCACCTGCGAGAGCCGGGCCCGTTGCTCCACCGAGAGTGCGCGCCCGCGCACCGCCTCCACGAGCAGGAAGAGCAGGTGGCCCCCGTCCAGGATGGGGATGGGCAGCAGGTTCAGCACCGCCAGGTTGATGGAGAACAGCGCCATGAAGTCCAGGAAGGTCACGATGCCCTGACGGGCCGCCTGTCCCGACATCTCGGCGATGGCGCCGATGCTCCCCACCGAGCTGGCGGGCACGTTGCCCGTGACCAGGTCGCGGAGGAAGCCCACCAGCAGACCCGTCACCTCCACCGTCTCGACCGCGCCCTGCCGGATGGCGCCCGCCGGCCCCACCCGCTCGTACCGGATGGGGATGCTCCACCCCGGCGAACCCACACCGATACGGCCGATGGTCACGGTCTCGCCGGTCCGCGGGTCCGTCTCCTCGAACGGCTCGGGGGTCACGGTCCGGAGGACCGTGCGCCCCTGGCCCCGGTCGATCTCGAGCTCGGTGGGCTCGCCCGCGCGGTCGCGGACCTCCCGCACCAGGTCCCACCAGCTCTCCACGGGCACGCCCTCGACGGCCACCACCCGGTCACCGTTCTCGAGGCCCGCCTGGGCGGCCGGCGACCCGGCCTGCACGTCCCCCGCCGCCGCGGGCAGCCAGAGGGGGAGCGCCGCCACGATGCGGAGGCGCTCCTCCGGATTCGTGGGCAGGTCCACTTCCACCGTGGCCGCAGGCGATTCCGTGACGAACACGGTCGGACCGGACTCGGCCAGGAGGGCGTCCGGGATGTCCGTCCAGGACCCGATGGGCTCGTCGCCGATGCGCACCAGCTCGGCCCCGGAGGGGAGTCCGGTGAGCGCCTCCGTGCCCGCCGGCAAGGCCGTCGCCTCCACCTCGCCGATCCGTCGGCTGTCGATCTCCTGGCTGCCCCAGAAGCCCGCGATGACGGTGTACAGCAGGAAGGCGAAGATGAAGTTGAAGATCACCCCCGCCGAGATGACCAGCACGCGCGCCCAGATGGGCTTGGCATCGAAATCATGGTCGCTGGGCGCGCGCGGCCCCGCCGGCGCACCCCCTTCGACGCGCTCCATGACCTCGTCGTCCATCCCGCCCATCTTCACGTAGCCGCCGAGCGGGATCCAACTGATCACGTAGTCGGTCTCGCCGCGCTGGAAGCCCACCAGGCGGGGACCGAGCCCGATGGAGAAGCGCTCCACCCGGATCCCGACCGCCTTGGCGGCCAGGAAGTGTCCGAGCTCGTGCACGAAGATCAGGACGCCCAGCAGGACGACCGTGGCCAGCAGCGTCACGGGCGAGCCTCCGCGCGGGCGTGGACCGCCACCGCGGCGCGGGCGTGCGCGCGCGCCCGCGCGTCGACGTCCTCGAGCGCGGCGAGATCGGGCGCCTCCGGTCCGGCGATGGCCGCCAGCGTGTCCTCGACCACACCGGCCATCTCGAGGAACGGAAGGCGGCCGTCCAGGAACGAGGCCACCGCCACCTCGTTGGCGGCGTTGAAGACCGCGGGGGCGGTGCCTCCGGCCCGTCCGGCGCGCACGCCGACCCCGAACAGCGGGAAGGCGTCGTCATCGACCGGTTCGAAGGTCAGCGGGGACATCCGCACCGGATCGAAGGTGCGGAGCTCGGCGTCGGGCACCCGCTCCGGGTGGCTCAGCGCGATCAAGATGGGCAGCTCCATGGTGGGATATCCGAGCTGTGCCAGCACCGACCCGTCGTGGAACTCCACGAAGCTATGGACGATCGACTGCGGGTGGACCACCACGTCGATGCGATCGAAGTCGATGCCGTACAACACGTGAGCCTCGATGACCTCCAGCGCTTTGTTGGCCAGCGTCGCCGAGTCGACCGTGATCTTGCTTCCCATGTTCCACGTCGGATGCCGGAGCGCGTCGCGCGGACCGACGGCGCGGAGCGCGTCCCGGCTCCACCCGCGGAAGGGGCCTCCGGACGCGGTCAGCACCAGGCGCGCCACGTCGTCGGGCTCGTACCCGGAGAGGCACTGAAGGATCGCCGAGTGCTCCGAGTCGATGGGGACGATCGTGCCGCCTCCCCGCTCCAGGGCCCGGGCCACGAGCGGTCCCCCCGCCACCAGGGACTCCTTGTTGGCGAGCGCCACCCGCTTGCCCGCCTCGAGGGCGGCGAGCGTGGGCGCCAGCCCCGCGAAGCCCACCACCGCGTTGACCACGACATCGACGTCGGGTCGGGTGCCGAGCGCGCAGAGCGCCTCGGTGCCGCGTCCCCAGGCCGGGTCGGCCGCGTCGTCCGGCTCCACCAGCACGGTGGCGGTCGGCCCGTGCCGCTCGGCCTGGGCCCGCAGCCGTTCGCACGAGCGACGGGCGCCCAGGGCCGTGACGCGGAACCGGTCGGGATGGCGTTCGACCACGGCCAGCGTGCTCTCGCCGATGGACCCGGTCGACCCCAGCAACGCGATCCGGATCACAGCGAGCTCCATGCGCGGAAGAGGACCCAGAAGACGGGCACCGTGAAGAAGATCGCGTCGAAGCGGTCGAGCAGCCCGCCGTGCCCCGGCAGCAACGCGCCGGAGTCCTTGACCCCCGCCTCGCGCTTCAGGACCGACTCGGCCAGGTCGCCCACCTGCCCCACCGCGCCCAGGAGGGCGGCCAGCACGGCGCCGGGCGCGATGGACAGACCGATGCCGGCCGGCTCCAGCGCGAGCGCGGTGAACAGCCCCCCGGCCAACGCGGAGCCGACCAGCCCGGCCAGCGCGCCTTCGACCGTCTTCTTGGGGCTCACCCGCGGGGCCAGCTTGCGCCGGCCCCACGCCCGCCCCCCGAAGTACGCGAACGTGTCCCCGATCCAGGTGACGAGCAACGGGAAGACGAGCAGGAGCGCGCCACCCAGCTCGCTGGTCCCGGGCGTCGTACGCAGCAGCCCCGCGAAGGACAGCGCACCCCCGGTGTACAGCACGCCGGTCACGGTGACGGACAACACCTCCAGGGGCCGGCCCTCCACCCCGCGGATGAACACCGCGAAGGCGGCCACCAGCGGGACCAGCAGCACCGCGAGGGTCCACAGGGGAAGCGCCACGACGTCCACGGGCACCAGGAACGGAGCGGCGGCGATGCCGCCCGCGGCCGCGACGCCCAGTCCTACGAGCGGCACCGCCCCGCGCGCCCGGGCCAGCCCATAGAATTCGTGCGCCGAGCCCGCCGCGATGGCGCCGATCACGGCGCCCAGGGGCCACCCCCCGAGGTAGATGACCCACACGCCGAAGGGGATGCCCACCGCCGCGACGGCGACCCGCCGCGCCAGATCCCCGCTCATGGGCGCGGGTCGCCGGAGAAGGATGCCATCAGCGACCCGTCAGCGCGCGCTGATCCGCCCGAAGCGCCGCTCGCGACGCTGGTAATCCAGCACGGCCGTGAACAGGTCCTCGCGGGTGAAGTCGGGCCACAGCACGCGGGTGATGTGCATCTCCGTGTAGGCCACCTGCCAGAGCATGAAGTTGCTGACCCGGATCTCGCCCGACGTGCGGATCAGCAGGTCGGGATCGGGCAGGCCCACGGTGAAGAGCCGCTCCTCCAGGGTGTCCTCGCCGACGTCCTCGGGCCGCAGGCGGCCGGCAGCGACATCAGCGGCGATCAGGCGGATGGCGCGCACCAGCTCCTCACGGCCGGAATAGGAGATCATGAGGTTCAGGCGCAGGTTGGTGCCGCCCCGGGTGGCGCCGATGATGCCGTCGATGGCGCGGCGGGTCGATCCGTCGAGGCGGTCCATCTCGCCCAGCACGTGCACCTCGACCCCCTGCCGGGCCAGGTCGCGCTGCTCCTTCTGCGCGTACACGCGCAGGATGGACATGAGCGCGGAGATCTCGCGGCGTGGCCGCTGCCAGTTCTCGGTGGAGAAGGCGAAGAGGGTCAGGATGCGCACACCCGCTTCGATCGCGCCTTCCACCACTTCCCGCACGGCCCGCATCCCGGCCCGGTGTCCCTCCGGGCGCGGCAATCCGCGGGCGGCCGCCCAACGGCCGTTGCCGTCCATGATGATGGCCACGTGCTCCGGCACGGCACCATTCAGACGCACTTCGTCGAGAAGCTGGGACATAGCGGCCGGAGGCCGAGCGTCGCTCGCGAGGCGAGCGCTCAGACCTGCATGATCTCCTTCTCCTTATGCGCCAGCAGCTCGTCCACCTGGCGGACGTGGTCGTCCGTCAGCTTCTGGATCTGGTCGAGCGTGCGATGCGCCTCGTCCTCGCCGATCTCGTGTTCCTTGAGGCGGTTCTTGACCTCGTCGTTCGCCTTGTGGCGCGCGTGCCGGATCGAGACCCGACCTTCTTCGGCCATCTTGTGCAGCAGCTTCACGAACTCCCTGCGCCGCTCCTCGTTGAGGGGCGGGATGGGAATGCGGATGACGGTGCCGTCGTTGGCCGGGTTCAGGCCCAGATCGGCCGACTGGATGGCCTTCTCGATCGCACCGATGATCGAGCGGTCGAACGGCGTCAGCACCAGCATGGTGGCGTCGGGCGTCGACACCGTCGCCACCTGGTTCACGGGCATCTTGGCTCCGTACGCGTCCACCCGCACGGTGTCGAGCAGCGCGGGCGTGGCCTTGCCCGTGCGGACGGTGGCGAACTCCCGACGCAGCGCGTCGAGCGTGTCCTGCATCTGCTGTTCGGCTTCCTTCAGCGTGGGCACGTCGGCTCTCTCTCGGCTCTGGGCGCAGGGGCGCGGTTCACGACACCAGGGTACCGATCCGCTGGCCTCGGACAGCGCGGCCGACGGCGCCACGGTCGTCGAGGTCCAGGACGATGATCGGAAGCCCGTTCTCCTTGCAGAGCGACACCGCCGGTGCGTCCATCACGGCAAGCTCGCGCTGCACCACCTCCTGGAAGGAGATGGTCGGGATGAACTCGGCGCTCGGGTCCTTGGCCGGGTCGGCGGTATAGACGCCCCGGACCTTCGTGGCCTTGATGACCACGTCCGCGTTCATCTCGATGGCGCGCAGCACCGCTGCGGTGTCCGTCGAAAAATAGGGATTCCCGGTCCCGCCGGCGAAGATCACCACGCGCTGCTTCTCCAGATGGCGCAGCGCCCGCCGCCGGATGTACGGCTCGGCGAGCTGATCCATCCGGATGGCGGTCAGGACCCGGGTGTCGACGCCCTTGCGCTCGAGGAGGTCCTGGAGGGCGAGGGCGTTGATGATGGTGGCCAGCATGCCCATGTAGTCGGCCGATACACGGTCCATGCCGCGCTCGGACGCCTGGGAGCCCCGCACGATGTTGCCGCCCCCGATCACGAGGCCGAGGGCGACGCCCATCCCGTGCAGCTCCATCACCTCTTCGGTGAGCTGGTCCACGACCGGCGGGTCGATGCCGAAGCCCTTGTCTCCGGCCAGCGCCTCGCCCGAGAGCTTGAGGAGCACCCGCTGGTACTTCAGAGGCTGACCGTCCATGGTGGGCTCTCCCCGGCCGGTCAGCGCGAGCCGACCTGGAAGCGTGCGAAGCGGGCCACCTCGATCTTCTCGCCGGTCTTGGCGGAGACCTCCGTGATGAGCTGCTCGATGGTCTTGTCCGGATCCTTCACGAAGGGCTGGCTCATCAAGGCGTTGGCTTCGAAGAACTTGCGGATCTTGCCCTCGACGATCTTCTCCTGCACCTGGGGCGGCTTGCCCTCGGCCTTGACCTGCTCGAGGTAGACCTGGCGCTCCCGCTCGACGAGGTCGGCGGGGAGGTCGTCGCTGCTCACCGAGAGCGGGTTGGCCGCCGCGATGTGCGTGGCGAGATCCTTGGCCAGGGCCTTGAAGTCATCCGTGTTGGCCACGAAGTCGGTCTCGCAGTTCACCTCGACGATCACCGCGGTGCGATTGTCGAAGTGGATGTAGGATCCGATCGTGCCCTCGTTGGCGGCCTTGTCGGCGCGCTTGGCGGCCTTGGCCGCGCCCTTCGCGCGCAGCAGGTCGATGGCGGCCTCGATGTCCCCGTTGGTCTCGGCCAACGCCTTCTTGCACTCCATCATCCCCGCTCCGGTGCGGTCCCGGAGAGCCTTCACGTCCTGCGCGGAGATCTGCATCGTCGTCATCTGCTCGGTTTAGGTGTGGCGGTCAGGTGTTCGGCAAAAAAGAAAGGCGGTGGCCATCGACACGAGGTGGGCCGCCGCCTTTCGGTGAAGCTGGACCGGGCAGGGCCCGGAGCGCGCTCGGCGAGCGCCTACTCCTCGCCGGACGGCTCTTCGCCGCCTTCGGAGCCGCCCGCGGGTGCTTCGGCGCCGTCCTCGCCCGTCTTGAGATGCTGGGCGATGACGTCCGGCCGCGGACGACGCCGGCGCCGGACGCGCCGACGCGGGCGTTCCTCGACGTCGGTGGTCTCCCCCGTCTCCGTCGAGTAGGTCGTGGTCTCGAACTCGTCGGTGCGCCGCATCTCCTCGTCGGGCACCTCGCGCCGGGTCGCCTCGATCACGTCGGCGATGGCCTTGCTGATCAGCCCGACCGAACGGATGGCGTCGTCGTTCCCGGGGATCGGGTAGTCGATGAGGTCCGGGTCGGAGTTCGTGTCGGCGATGGCGATGACCGGGATACCCAGCCGCGCCGCTTCGCGGACGGCGATCAGCTCGCGCTTGGCGTCGACCACGAAGATCGCGCCGGGCAACCGACCCATGTCCTTCACGCCGGACAGGTACTTCTCGAGCTTCAGCCGCTCCCGCTCGAGCAGCAGCCGCTCCTTCTTGGTATAGAACTCGAAGCGGTTCTCTTCCTGTCCGCGCTCGAGCTCCCGCAGGCGCCGGATCTGCTTCCGGATGGTCTGGAAGTTCGTCAGCATCCCACCGAGCCAGCGCTCCGTCACCCAGAACGCCCCGGAGCGCGAGGCTTCGGTCTCGATGATGCTGCGGAGCTGCTTCTTGGTGCAGACGAACAGGATCCGCTCGCCCTTCAGCGTGACCTGGCGCACCGCCTCCTGGGCGGCGTGCAGCCGGTCCAGCGTCTTGCGGAGGTCGATGATGTGGATGCCGTGACGTTCAGTGAAGATGAACTTCCGCATCTTCGGGTTCCACCGACGGGTCTGATGCCCGAAGTGGACGCCCGCTTCCAACATCTCGTTGAGTCCGATCTGCTCCATGCCCCGACCTGAGTCGTTCCTCGTGAGCGTGCTCTTAACGCTTGCTGAACTGGAACCGCTTGCGGGCCTTGGGACGCCCGGGCTTCTTGCGCTCCACGGCGCGCGGATCGCGCGTCAGGAGTCCCCGCACCCGCAGGCGGGGTCGGAGCTCTTCATCCCGGCCGGCCAGGGCGCGCGCCAGGCCCAGACGGACCGCGTCCGCCTGGCCGGAGAGGCCGCCCCCACGCACCCGCACCTTCACATCGAACTGACCGACGAGCTCCGTGGCCTCGAAAGGCTCCTCCACCCGCTTGCGATGGCTTTCGCGCGGGAAGTAGTCCGAGAGCTCACGGCCGTTGATCCACCACTTGCCCGCGCCAGGGCGGAGCAGGACACGCGCGACCGCCGTCTTGCGACGGCCGACGGTCTGTACGTTGTCAGGAGTCTTGGCTGCCATTCCGATCAGTTGCCGCGGCTGGGAAGGGTCAGGGGCTGCGGGTCCTGGCCCACGTGGGGGTGCTCGTCCCCGGCGTAGACGCGGAGCTTCTTCCGCATGGTGCGCCCGAGCGCGTTCTTGGGAAGCATGCCCTTGACCGCGAGCTCGATCACGCGCTCCGGATGCCGCTCCTGCATGGTGCGGAACGGGATGTGGCGCTCCCCACCCATGTAGCCCGAGTGGCGGAAATAGGTCTTGCTGTCGGCCTTGTTGCCGGTCAGCATGACGCCCGACGCGTTGATGACCACAACGTGATCACCGGTGTCGAGAAAGGGCGTATACTGGGGCTTGTGCTTGCCGCGCAGGATACGAGCAACTTCCGTGGCGAGGCGGCCGAGCGGTTGGCCGGCGGCGTCGACGACCCACCACTTCCTCTGGATGTCGCCTTTCCGGGGTGTATACGTCTTCATCGCAGAACGGCAAAGGGCTGAAATGATATAGCTTTTTAAGCTAGTCGCCCCCCCTGGGGGTGTCAACGCGCGGGCCCGGGCTCCGGATCCGGCCGCCGGCGAGGGCCGCCGGGCGGCCGGCCGCGCACGCCAGGCCAGCGTGCCACGGCGGTCGGACCGTAGGGGCCTCAGTCGTGGAAGGCCGCCAGGTGCCGGGCCCGCGAGGCATGGCGCAGCCGCACCAGGGCCTTCTCCTTGATCTGCCGGACCCGCTCCCGGGTCACGCCGATCTCCGCGCCGATCTGGGCCAGGGTCAGACCCTCCTGTCCGTCGAGCCCGTAGTAGAGCCGGAGCACCTTGGCCTCGCGCGCCGTCAGGGTCTCCAGCGCGCGCGCCACCCCGGTCCGGAGCGCCAGGCCCTCCACCCGGACCTCCGGTGTCTCCGCGTCGGGGGCGCCCAGCCGCTCGGCCAGCGGCAGGTCGTCCCCGTCCCCGGTGCCGCCCCGACGATCGAGCGACACGTGGGGGCGGGCCACCGTGTACTGCGACTCCACCTCACCGGGGTCGAGGCCCAGGTCCACGGCCACCTCGGCCGGGGTGGCCTCGCGGCCGAGCTCCTGGGAGAGCGCGGCGCTGCGGCGGGCGATCCGGAACAGGGTGCCCGCCCGGTTGATGGGCATCCGGACGATGCGCGCCTGTTCGGCCAGCGCCCGCAGGATGGCCTGCCGGATCCACCAGACGGCGTAGCTGATGAACTTGATCCCGCGCGTCTCGTCGAACCGGACCGCCGCCCGCAGCAGCCCCACGTTGCCCTCGTTGATGAGATCGGACAGCGGCACGCCCTGGTTCTGGTAGCGCTTCGCCACCGCCACCACGAAGCGCAGGTTGGCGCGCACGAGGTGGTCGAGGGCCAGGTCGTCGCCCTCCCGGATGGCGCGCGCCAGGCGCGCCTCTTCCTCCTGGTCGATCAGCGGGAAGGCGCTGATCTCCAGCAGGTAGCGGTCGAGGGACCGCTCTCCGGGAGACGAAGTCCCGAGTCGGACCATGGACGTCGAGCGCGGCCTTCCCGGCATCCGGGACCGCCGCTACCCCTCCCACGCTGAACCGGAGCCCGACCCCCATGGTCGAGCGACGACCGCGAAAGGCCCCGGGGGACGAGACCGGGCCCCTCCCGTACTGCAAATGGGACCGCCCCGGCGCGCGGCGCAAGCAGCGTCCACGCCCGCGGACGGGCCGCTCAATCCACGCGGGTCCCGATGCGGGCCCAGCGCACGCCGGCCCACCAGTGCGGCGCCTGCAGGTCCCAGTCGAGCGAGTAGTAGACCCGCCACGGGCTCCCGAGCATCGCGTCACGCGGGACGAAGCCCCAGTACCGCGAGTCCTCGCTGTTGTCCCGGTTGTCGCCCAGGACGAAGTACCGATTCTCCGGCACGCGGATCGGACCCCAGTTGTCCCGAGTGGGCCGGTACCCGCGCTTGGGCCCCTTCACCAGCCAGGCCTTCTGCCAGAGCATGTCGGGATGTACCGCGTCCCCCGTTCGATCGAGCACCTTCACGTAGGGCTCGTCCACGGCCTTGCCGTTCCGGAAGAGCCGCTTGGAGCGCATCTCCACGATGTCCCCCGGGCCCCCCACCACGCGCTTGACGTAGTTCTTGCCGGGATCGTGTGGCGCCGAGAAGACGACCACCTCGCCCAGCCGCGGCTCCCGCAGGGACGGGATGCGCAGGTGCGTACCCGGCACCTCCGACCCGTACAACGCCTTGTTGACCAGGAGGAAGTCCCCCACGAGCAACGTCCCCTCCATGGAGGAGGTGGGGATCTTGAAGGCATCCACGACGAAGAAGCGGACGGTCAGCAAGAGCACGAAGGCGATGACGGCCGATCGCACCCAGGCCAGCAACACGTTGAGCATCCTGGTCATCCCCGCGCCCCCTCCCGACCGCCGGACCGGCCGCCCGTCAGTAGTTGTCGATCTGGGCCCGCTGGAGTCGGCCCGAATAGTCGACGTAGCCCACCTTCGTCTCGGAGTAGAAGTCGTAGACCTCCCACCCGCCCTCCCGGTGGCCGTTGCCGGTCTGCTTTACACCGCCGAACGGCAGATGAGCCTCGGCTCCGATGGTGGGAGCGTTGACGTAGGTGATCCCGTTGTCCAGCTCGTTCAGGGCCCGGAAGGCGGTCCGCACGTCCGACGTGTAGACGGAGCTGGACAGGCCGTAGACGACCTCGTTGTTGATGGCCACGGCCTCGTCGAACGTCCGGAACGTCAGGACGCTGAGCACCGGACCGAAGATCTCCTCCACGGCGAGCCGACTGCCCGGGGCGACCGCTCGCACGACGGTGGGGGCGAAGAAGCACCCGTCCGACAGGCCTTCCGTCCCCGGACGGCTGCCCCCGGTGACGAGCTCGGCCTCGCTCCGCGCGACGTCGACGTAGGCCTCCACCTTGGCGACGGCCTCCTCGTGGATCAGGGGCCCGACGTCGGTGTCCGCCTCGAGCCCGTCGCCCAGCCGCAGGGCCTCAGCCCGGGCCACGAGCCGATCGAGGAACTCGCGCTCGATGGACTCGTGCAGCAGCAGCCGCGACGTGGCCGTGCAGCGCTGGCCGGTCGTCCCGAAGGCGCCCCACAGCACGCCGTCCAGGGCGAGCTCCATGTCCGCATCGGGAAGCACGATCTGCGCGTTCTTCCCACCCATCTCGAGCGAGAGCCGCTTGTGCATGCGTCCGCAGATCTCTCCGATACGTCGGCCGGTCGTGGTGGAGCCGGTGAACGAGATCACCGGCACGTCGGGATGCTCGACGATCGCCGCCCCGACTTCCTCCCCGTAGCCGTGTACGAGCTGCACGACCTCCGGGGGCAATCCGGCCTCGAGCAGGATCTCGACGAAGAGGGCTCCCGTGTGCGGCACGTCCTCGGCGGGCTTGAAGACCACCGCGTTCCCGCAGGCCAGCGCGGGGAAGATCTTCCAGGTGGGGATGGCCATGGGGAAGTTGAACGGCGTGATCATGCCGCAGACACCGATGGGACGGCGGAAGCTCATGGCCCACTTGTCCCGCAGCTCCGACGGCACGGTATGCCCGAACAGGCGGCGTCCTTCCGCGCCGGCATAGTAGGCCGTGTCGATGCCCTCCTGGACGTCGCCCCGGGTCTCGGCCAGCACCTTTCCCATCTCGCGGGTCGCCGCCCGCGCGATCTCCTCCTTGCGGGCGCTCATGAGGTCGCCGGCCCGGCGCAGCACCTCTCCCCGCGCCGGAGCGGGCGTGCGGCTCCAGAGCTCGAACCCGCGGCGCGCGGACTCGACCGCCCGCCGGACGTCCTCCGGGCCGGAGCGGGGGAACCGACCGATGAGGTCGGACCGGCGCGCGGGGTTGCGGTTCTCGAACCAGGCGTCGGTGGCGGGCGGGCACCAGGACCCGGCGATGAAGTTCTGGAAGATCGGGTCCATGATCCTCGAGGCGGGACGTGGGGCCGGCGGGACAGGTGGGACGAGGAACTTCGTGCCGGTCCAGCCGTGCCACAAGGCGACGCGTGGAGGCTGCCGGGGACGGTCGCCCCTGGCAGGCTTCCTGCTCGGATGGACGGGCATTCCTCCCTGCCCCGAGGTCTGTTCTTGAGCTCCGCCCCCGAGACCAGCAGCCGGATCCTGGGCACCGTCGTGGTGCTGGCCCTGTGCCTGCTCGGCGCCCGCACGGCGGCGGACGCCTGGTCCGCCGCCGGAGGGGACCCGACGCCCTGCTCCCGCGACACGGACTGTCGCGAGCGGACCCGCGCGGTGAAGGCGGCGCCCGCCGAGCTCCTGCAGCGGGATACCGTCTGCCGGGACGCCGGGTACCTCTGCGCCGACCCGGCGGAGCCCGATTCCTTCCGCGTGCTGCGGTGGCCCGACCCCGACCGGATCCTGACCGTGGTGGTCCCGACGCCGGACGAGGAGCGCGGGACCGCGGCCCGGCTCCAGCGCGCGGCCGTGCGCGGCGTCCTGCGGTGGGACGGCACGCCCATGCGGATCCGCGTGGTCGAAGGGCGGGTGGCGCCGGCCGACGCCGACGTGACGCTGCGCTGGGCGGCACGGCTGGACGACGGGCGCCTCGGATCGACGCGCTACGAATGGCGCCGCTCCGGGGAGACGACCCGCTTCCGCGTCCTCGACCTGGCGCTGGTGACGCGAGACCCGTTCGATGCGCGTCGGATCCTCACGGACGACCAGGTCGAGCTGGCCGCCGCGCACGAGATGGGGCATGCGCTGGGGCTGGGCCACAGCGACGCGCCGGAGGACGTGATGTATCCGGAGAACACCGCCGTGCGCCTGACGGCGCGCGACTACGCCACCGTGGCCGCCCTCTATCGGCTGCCGGACGGCGCGCTGGTCCGCTGACGCCCGGAGGCGGACCGGCGGCGGATCGGCGGGGGCGAGCCACGCTCCACCGGCGGTCCGCCGCTCGCGGCACGCAGACCGGAGCTCCGCCGCGCGCAGGCGCGCCGCAGCCTACACGCTTTCGCGGGTGAGGTCGTAGCGCTCGATCTTCTTGTAGAGGTTGGAGCGCGGCATGTCGATCGCTCGCGCGGTCTCCGACACGTTCCAGTCGTGCTCGCGCAGCTTGTGCAGGATGTAGGCGCGCTCCGCCGCGTCCTTGAAGTCGCTGAACGTGGACGCCTGCAGCAGCTCCCCCCCGAGCCCCAGGGAGGTCTCGCGGCCGCGCGCCAGACGCTGCACGTCCTCCTCCGCCACCTCGGGGCCGGCGGCGAGGATCATCAGGCGCTCGACCGTGTTGCGCAGCTCGCGCACATTGCCGGGCCAATCGAGCTCCGACAGCCGCTCGAGGGCGCCCGAGGAGAACGTGCGCTCCTGGCCTCGCCCCGAATCCACCATCCGCCGAACGAAGTGGCGGACCAGCATGGGGATGTCGTCCCGGCGCTCACGCAGCGGCGGGACGTGGATGGGCACCACGTTCAACCGGTAGAAGAGATCCTCGCGGAACTGCCCCTGCGCGATCTCGTCCTCGAGGTCCTTGTTGGTGGCGGCCACGACCCGGACGTCCACGTCCATGGCCTTGGTTCCGCCCACGCGGGTGACGACCCGCTCGGCCAGGGCGCGCAGCACCTTGGCCTGGGCGGCGGGCGACATGTCGCCGATCTCGTCGAGGAAGAGCGTGCCGCCGTCCGCCTGCTCGAACTTCCCCGTCCGGTCGGCGACCGCACCCGTGAAGGAGCCCTTGAGATGCCCGAAGAGCTCGGACTCGATCAGCTCGGAGGGGATGGCCGCACAGTTGACCTCGACGAAGGGCCCGTCGGCGCGCTGGGACAGGCGGTGGAGCGCGCGGGCCACCAGCTCCTTGCCGGTGCCGTTCTCACCCGTGATCAGCACGTCGGCGTCGGTGGGGCCCACCTTCTCGACGACCTGCAGCACGTGCCGGATGGCGAACGAGGTGCCGACGATCTCGTACCGGCTCTCGACCTCGGTGCGCAGCCGCTCCACGGAGTCGGAGAGACCCTTGCGCTCGAGCGCGTTGCGCAACGTGACCAGCAACCGGGTGGTGTCGAGGGGCTTCTCCAGGAAGTCGAACGCGCCCTGTCGCGTCGCCTCGACGGCGGTGTCGATGGTGCCGTGCCCGCTGATCATCACGAACACGCCGCCCGGCTCGCTCTCGCGTAGCTTGCGCAGGAGCTCCAGCCCGTCCATCCCGGGCATCTTCACGTCGAGGAAGCTGACGTCGGGCGCGACGTCCGGATACAGCCCCAGCGCTTCCCGCGCGGAGTCGGCCACGGTGACGTCGTGGCCCTCGTACTCGAAGACCTGCTCGAGCGCGTTGCGGATGGAGGCTTCGTCGTCGACGATGAGGATCCTGGCCATCAGGCGCCCTGCCCCGCGACCACCACGAGTCGATCCTCTTCGACGTACGCGGAGCGCAGGCCGGAGGGAAGCCGCACGTACAGCGCGTTCTCGGGAAGCCCCGGAGGCCGGACCCGATCCAGCGACGCGATCACGCGCGGCGCCGTGGGGCGCGGCAGCGGGATCCGCGCGAGGCGGATCCGGTCGACCAGGAACGCGGAGCCCTGACCGTCGAAGGGGATGAGGGTGCCGATGACGGCCACGTCCACCGTATCGGGGAGGGCGCCGAGTGTACCCCCCAGGTCGGGAAGCGCCGGGACGTCCGCCATGACGAGCCGGCCGGAGAGCTCCAGCCGCCCATCCTCGATCGCCACGACCGGATCGAGGATCGCGGCCGGGATCTGGTCCCGCGCGTCGTAGCGAAGCAGGCTGGTGAGCTCCACGCCGTCGAGCTCGGCCTGCCCGGCGCGGTCGTCGAGGAGGGCTTCCACGCGGGCCCGGGCGGCCGTGGCGACGCGCTCCGAAGGCGCCGCGTCGGGGGTTCCCGCCGCGGCCGACGCGGCGGGCTCCATGCCTACCCAGCGCTCCGCCGCCGGGAAGACCCGGTCACCCCACCGCCAGCCCGCCCACGCGACCACCACCAGCACGGCCGCCGTCACGACGGTTCCCACCAGCCTCCGGATCAGACCGAACACCGCTGCCTCCACCCTGGGGAACGCTCCCTCCCTGTCGGGCCGGAGCTGGATCTTCCGTGGTACCACCGATCCGGACCCGAGTTCGGACCGAGGCCGCTCACGCCGGACGCTGCGGCAGCTCGCTCTGGTGCACCACCGTGTAGCGTGGCCCTTCGGCTCCGAGGTGGCTCTGCATGAGATCCACCGTGCGGACGGGCGTGCGCTGCCGGTGCTTGAGCCCGGCCACCCGCGCATCCAGCCCCCGAAAGGCACCCGCTCCCTCGTCGGTGGCGCGCGCCAGGGTGATATGGGGATGGAAGGCGCGCGTCTCGCGCTCGAAGCCGAGCTCGGCCAGACCCCACTCGAGATCCTGCTTCAGGCAACGCAAGGCAGGCGACGGTTCCACGCCGAGCCACACGATCCGGGGCTTGCGGATCGTGGGGAACGCTCCGAACCCGCGACACTCCAGGGGAAAGACCGCGTTGGAGGCCGCGATGCGGTCGAGCTTGGCGGCGATCTGCGGCACCCGCCGCGGGTCCACGCTGCCCAGGAACTTGAGGGTCAGGTGGTAGGTGGAATCGTCCAGCCAGCGAAGAGGAAACGCGCACTCCCGCAGCCCCTTGGTGGAGCCGTGGATCGTGCGCTGGTCCTTCCGGGAGAGGTTGATCGCGACGAAGAGGCGCATCGTCACCTGGGTCGGCGTCCGTGCTCGGACGGGGACGGGCCGAAGCTAGGGAGCGGCCGACCGGCCCGGCAAGCCTGCAGGACCCGCGTCCCCACCGCCGTCGACCCGGGCCGCCCCGGGCTCGCCCATCGGCACCGGGGCCGGCAGGGTCCGGGACCTGCGGCGCCGCCCCGTCTCCCGCGTGATGATGCCCACCGACAGGACGATCACGCCGGCTGCGGCCAGGGTCCGCGGAGCCAGCGGCTCTCCGCCGAAGCCCCATCCCAGGAGAAGGGCGACCATCGGGTTGACGTAGGCGTAGGTGGCGACGCGGGCGGCAGGCTGGACCCGGAGCAGCCACACGTAGGCGGAGAAGGCCACGAGCGACCCGAAGACCACCAGGTAGGCGAGGGCCAGGACCGACCGGAGGGACACTGCGGCCGCGTCGACGCGCACGGGCTCGCCGAGCGCGAGGCTGAGCGTGCCCATGAGCAGACCGCCGGCCAGCATCTGCATGGCAGTGGCCAGGAGGGGTGAGGCGGGCAGCGGGGCCGTGCGTGAATAGAGCGATCCGGCGGCCCACGCCCCCGCGGCGACCACGACCGCGCCCGCCCCCAACCATCCCTGCCGTGTCCCGTAGCCGAAGCCGTCGTCCAGGACGAGGAGGGCCACTCCACCGAGGCCCACGAGCACGCCGAGCGCCAGGGCCGGCGAGGGTCTGGACCGGGTCCCGAAGCGCCATTCGAGCAGCACGACCCAGAGAGAGACGGTCGCCACCAGCAGGGCCGCCGTCCCCGACGGTACATGCTGCTCGGCCCACACCACCCCCCCGTTGCCGCAGAGAAGGAGCAGTCCACCCACGATCAGGGCGCTGCGCCACTCCAGGCGGGCGGGACGGGGCGCCCCGCGCAGCCGCGCCCACGCATACAGCAGCCCGCCGGCCAGAAGGAACCGCAGCGACGCCATCAGGAACGGCGGCAGCGACTCGATGGCGAAGCGGATCGCCAGATAGGTCGATCCCCAGACCAGGTAGACCGCGAGGTACGCGCCGACGAGCCGGAGCCGGGAGGGCTCCGTCCGGGTGGGCATGGCGTGGGTGCACCGGGGCGAAGGGGAGGAGGCGGGAGGGCCCCGCTCCGGGTGGCAAAGCTCGACCGGAGCGGGGGGCGGCGGCAATGCCCCGGCCCGCCCTCGCGCGGTGGAGCATCGGAGGGTCGGCCCGCCCCGGAACGCAGCACCCGCCGCGTCACGGGGGGAGCGGGCGGTAGGCCAGCGCCTCCGTCACGTGCGGCGCATCGACGGCGTCCGCGTCGTCCAGATCGGCGATGGTGCGCGCGACCTTGAGGACCCGGTGATAGGCGCGCGCCGACAGCGCGAGGCGCTGGGCAGCCTCCAGGAGCAGCGCGCGGACCGGAGGCGCCAGCCGCACGTGCCGCTCCAGGTCCGCGATGCCCATGTGCGCGTTGACCAACACGCGACCCTCCCGTTCGAAGCGCGCGCGCTGACGCGCCCGGGCGGTCGCGACCGCGGCCCGGGTGGTGGCCTCCGCGTCCGGCGCGGCCGCCTCCGCCAAGGCGCGCAGGTCCGCCCGCGGCACCCACAGGAAGAGGTCCATCCGGTCCAGCAAGGGTCCGGAGATCCGGCTGCGATAGCGGCGCACCGCCTCCTGCGAGCAGGGGCACGGCGTCGCGGTGGCCCCGCGCAATCCGCAGGGGCAGGGGTTCATGGCCGCCACCAACTGTACGCGGCTCGGGAAGCGCACGGACGCGCGGGCGCGGGCGATGAGGACCGACCCCTCCTCCAGCGGTTGGCGCAGGCTCTCCAGTGCGGGCCGCCGGAACTCGGGCAGCTCGTCCAGGAACAGCACGCCCCGGTGCGCCAGGCTCACCTCGCCCGGGCGGGGTGGGCGTCCCCCACCCACCAGTCCTGCCTCGCTGATGGAGTGATGGGGCGCGCGGAACGGGCGCCGCTCCAGCAGCGAGCCACCGGCCGGTAGCAGCCCTGCGGCCGAGTGCACGCGCGTCACCTCCACCGCCTCGCGTTCGGCGAGCGGAGGCAGGAGCGTCGGCAGAGCGCGCGCGAGGAGGGTCTTGCCCGCCCCCGGGGGTCCTTCGAGCAGCAGGTTGTGGGCGCCCGCCGCCGCGATCTCCAGCACCCGCTTGGCACGCGGCTGTCCCCGGATCTGTGCGAGCGCGCCCGCGCTGGGGGGAGGCCCGTTCCGGGGCGGCGGCGGTGGACGGTCGCCGAGCCGGCGCTCCCCGCGCAGGTGCGTGACGACCTCACGCAGGTGATCGGCGCCCAGCACCTCGAGGCCCGCGATGGCGGACGCCTCGCGTGCATTGGCGCGAGGGAGCACCAGGGTGCGTACCCGCTCATCCACGCAGAGCAGCGCGACCGACAGCGCGCCCCGGACCGGACGCAGCGACCCGTCCAATCCCAGCTCGGCCACGAAGACCGTATCCGCCAGGGACGCCACCGGCACGGCACCCGCCGCGGCCAGCAGCCCGAGCGCGATGGGCAGGTCGAACGCGCTCCCCTCCTTGGGCACGTCCGCCGGGGCCAGGTTGACGACGATGCGCCGGGGCGGGACCGCCCGATCGATGTGGGCGAGCGCCGACAGCACGCGATCACGGCCCTCACGCACGGCGCCGTGCGGCAGCCCCACCACCTGGAATCCGGGCAGACCGGGAGCGACGTCGACTTCGACGTCGACCCGATAGGCGTCGATGCCCAGCAGGGCGGCGGAGGAGAGTCGCGCGAGCACGCCCGAGTCTCGCCGGGCAGAGGGGCGTCACCATGACGGGTTCGGCCGCACGACGACGCGCCCCGGGGCCGAAGCCCCGGGGCGCGTGGAGGATCCGGGAGAGGACCGCCCTCAGCGGTGGCGGCGGGGACGCCGGCGCCGCTCCCGGCGCGGCCCGTCGTCTCCCCCGCCGAGCCCGATGGAGACCCCCACCTGGAAGGTGACCAGGTTGGCCTCGCTCAGCACCGGATACAGCGTGATCGAGCCGTCCGGGTTGTCGACGATGTCGCCTTCGGTCAGATACTCCGCGCGACCGTTCTCGTGATAGTTCGCGCTCAGGTCCAGGTAGACCGGGGTGCGACCATGCGAGACCTGCAGCTGCAGGCCGGCACGGCTCCTCCAGCCCCAGACGAGATCGTCGAAGTTCGTGGTGTCGAAGAGCCCGTCGTAGTCGTCCGGTCCGTTGAGGGACGACGAGGTGACGAAGTACGAGAGCCCCCGCCCCACCCCCACGTAGGGACGCACCGCGCCGAGGTCCACGCCCAGCTCCGCGCCCAGGTCCGCATAGAGGATGCTGTTCGTGGTGGTCAGGTCCGCGAGCACGCGACACCCCAACCGGTCGCTGATGCACACCTCCTGACGCTCGTGACCGTAGACGAGGAAGCCACCGCCCACGCGCACGCGGAAGAGGCCGGCCGGATCCACGGCCCACGCCAGACCGGTGCCGAGGCCCCACCCGTCGTCGACGAACTGCGAGAACTCGCCCACCGGGTCCCCGGCCACGAAGCCGAGGTCGAGGAAGAGCCGCGGATCGCTCCGCTCGTCGAAGCGCATCTCGCGTCCATACCGCTGCGCCTCGGCGGGAGCCGCGCTGGCCAGCACCAGCACCACCAGCCCCACCGCGCATCCCGCACCCAGCCTTCGCGCCTTCATCGTCCCTCCTCGCCCGTGGTCGCTGCGTCCTGCACCGCCCCGGGGGCAACCGCCGTGCCCTAGCGGGGCGGACCTCGAGAACGCGGCGTCCTGGCTGGGGTTGGGGCCGGCCGTCCCCTCCTGCCCCGGAGCGGCGCTGTCCACTTCCGCGGGACGTCCCCACCGGCACCCGTCCTCCGGGGAGGACACTGAAAGCCGGTCGCCCGATGGACGCTTTCCCTGCTGACATAAGCAGCTTATAGTAAGCCGGTACACCGAGCCCGCTGGAGGACCGCATGACCGACATCGACGCCTCGACCCTGTACGGCACCCTCAACCTGCTGCTCCTGCAGGCGCTCGAGCATGAGCCGGGGCACGGCCTCGAGATCCAGCGGCGCATCGAGCGGCTCTCGGAGGCGGCCCTCAACGTGGAGGAGGGTGCCCTGTATCCTGGGCTGCGCCGGCTCGAACGCGACGGGCTGGTGACCTCCGAGTGGGGGATCTCCGACGCGCGTCGGCGCGCGCGCTTCTACCAGATCACGCGGAAGGGTCGGGCGCGGCTGGCGCGCGAGCGGGCGAGCTGGCTGGACACGGTGCGGGCCGTCGGGCGGGTGCTGCGCATCCGCCCGGAGGAGGTGGGCTGATGTCCGGGCGGAAGCCGCACCCCACCCCCCTTGCGAACGAGGACGAGGGCTCGGCGCGCGACATCGACGAAGAGCTGACCTTCCACATCGAAGGCCGGGCCCGCGAGTGGATGGCCTCCGGCGTGCCCCGCGACGAGGCCTTCCGCCGCGCGCGCGCCGCATTCGGGGACCTCGAACGGATCCGCACCGAGATGCGGGCCGTCGACGCGGAGTCCCGGCGACTCCGGGGGCGTCGCGACCGCCTGCGCGACCTCCTGCGCGACGTTCGCCTCGCGAGCCGTCGGCTCGTCGGGCAGCCGGCGCACAGCGCGGTCGCGATCGGCACCCTGGCGCTCGGCATCGGCGCCAGTGTGGCCATGTTCACGGTCCTGGACGCGGTCGTGCTCCGTCCCCTGCCCTGGCCGGCTCCGGACCGGCTGGTCCAGCTCTGGCCTCGCCTCAACCACAACATCACGCTCTCCCGGCTCGTGGGCGACGGCGTTCCCTCCGTGGAGGCCTACACGGGCCTGTCGCGCTGGGGACTGACCTGGACCGGCGGCGACGAGGCCCGCGTGCTGGACGCACTGGCCGTGGACGCAGGCTACTTCGACGTGTTCGGTGCACAGGTGGAGCGCGGACGCAGCTTCACCCGCGCCGACACCGACCCCGACCGCTCCGACGTGGTGATCGTCTCGCACGCCTTCTGGGCCTCCAGGCTGGGGAGCGATCCGGACGTGATCGGACGCCGCCTCCAGCTCGACGGATACCTCCACCCCACGCGCACGATCGTCGGTGTGATGGACGCCGGCCATCGCCCGCTCGGGCGCGCGGCAGACGTGTGGGTGCCGCTGCATGTGCCTCCGGGGCGCGACTTCGCCTCCGACAGCACGTGGTACGTGAACTCGGTCGTCGCGCGCATGCGTCCCGACGCTTCGGTGGATCAGGCCGACGCGGAGGTCCGCGCGGCCGCGCGCCGCATCGCCGACCTGTGGCCCGGTCGCCTGGACGCGGAGACCGTGCAGCGTGCGGGCGCGGTCGGGATCCTCACGGCGGTCATCGGCGACGTGCGCGGCACGTTGTGGACCCTGCTCGGCGCGGTCGGCCTGGTGCTGCTGATCGCCTGTGCCAACGTGGCCAACCTGCTGCTCGCGCGCGCTGCCTCGAGGCAGGGGGATCGTGCGATCCGCGCCGCGCTCGGCGCCACGCGGGCGCGTCTGCTGCGCGAGCACCTGATCGAGAGCGCATTGTTGGCCGGCGTCGCCTGCGCCGCGGGCGCGGCGCTCGCGCAGGTGGCGCTCCGCCTGCTCGCACTGCCGGAGTCCTCCGGCCTGCCGCGTCTGGACGGTGCAGGCCCGTCGGTCGATATGCGCGCGCTGGGCTTCGCCGTCACCACGAGCGCCGCCTGCGTCCTCGTGTTCGGGCTGTTGCCGGCCCTGCGCGCGTCCGACCTCGAGCGCACGCCGAACCTGCGCGAGGGCGGTCGGGCCCGCACGAGAGGTCCGGCACTGCATCGCGCCAACCGGATGCTGCTGGCCGGGGAGGTCGCGCTGGCGATGGTGCTGGTGACGGGGGCGGGCCTCATGGTGTCGAGCTTCGTGGCGCTGCGTGCGGTGGAGCCGGGCCTGGACGCGAGCGACGTGTTGAGCGTGCGGATCGTACCGGCCGAGGACCGGTTCGCAGCGGACCGTGCGCTCGGCCTGTGGAAGGACCTGGAGGCACGTGTCGCCGCGCTCCCGGGCGTGAGCGGAGTGGGCAGCATCCAGCTCGAGCCCTTCACCGACGGCAACTGGGGATTCCCGTACCTCGCCGAAGGGCACGCACCCCCGGCGGACGGCCCGCTCCCCGTCGCGAACTTCCGGGTGGTGACGCCGGGCTACTTCGAGGCGGTCGACTTGCCGGTACGCGCGGGGCGCGCGCTCACGGACGCCGATCGCGCAGGCACGGCCGGCGCCATGGTCATCAACGCGCGTATGGCGGAGCGGCTGTGGCCGGACTCCGACCCCGTGGGACGGGAGATCCGCCTCTTCGGGGACGTCTCCTACCGGGTCGTCGGCGTCGTCGGTGACGTGCACCAGCACGCGCTCGACCGGGATCCCGAGCCCGAGATGTACGTGGCGCATGCGCAGTACGGGACACCGGGTCCGCTGGTCTCGATGGCGCTGATGGTGGAGACGGACGATCCCGCCCGCCTCACCGGACCGGTGCGGGACGTCGTGCGGCAGATCGATCCCGACATCCCGGTCCCATCCCTGCGACCGCTCACCGAGGCGCTCGACGCGTCGATGTCGCGGCGGCGCTTCTACGCGCTGCTGCTGGCGGGCTTCGGCGGGCTGGCCCTGCTGCTGGGTGGTCTCGGCGTCTACGGCGTGATGTCGTACCTCGTGGGCGCGCGCCTCCCCGACTTCGGCGTGCGGCTCGCCCTGGGCGCCGCGCCCGCGGACGTCCGCCGGGAGGCGCTCCGGTCGGGTCTGGTCCCGACGGCGTGGGGGCTGGCCCTGGGGACCCTCCTGGCGCTTGCGTCCACCCGGCTCCTCCGCGCCGCGCTGTACGGTGTCTCCCCCCTGCACCTCCCCACCTACGTGACGGTCGCCACGGTCCTGGTCGGCGTCGCATCGCTCGCGTGCTGGGCTCCCGCCCGGCGCGCGGCCCGTGTCGATCCCGTGCGCGTGCTCGGCGCCGAGTAGGCACCGGCAGGCGTGGCCGGGCGGGCGTGTCACCCTTCTCGCACGCCCGGCGGCGTCCACGTTGCCGAGGTCCCACCCTCTCGTTATCTCCGTAGCGCTTCCTGAACCCTGGACGCCCCGAAGCGGACCCGGGAGGGCCGATGAGGATCGCCGTACCGCGAGAGACGCAGGCCGGTGAGCGCCGGGTGGCGCTCGCACCCGAAGCCTGTGGCAAGCTGGTGAAGAAGGGGCACGAGATCGTCGTGGAGACCGGTGCCGGAGCCGACGCCGGGTTCCCCGACCCGGTCTACGAGGCGGCCGGCGCGACCGTCGTGCCCCGCTCGCCGACCTGGTTGGAGGGCGCCGACGCGGTGGTGCGCGTACAGCCCCCCGAGGACGAATCGGATACGCCGGAGGGTTCGGTGCTGATCGCCTTCCTCAGCCCGATGACCCGACCCGACCTGCTGGAGCGGCTGGCCCGCCGGCGCGTCACGGCCTTCGCCATGGAGGCCGTGCCCCGGATCACGCGCGCACAGAAGATGGACGCGCTCTCCTCCCAGGCGACCGTGGCGGGCTACCGCGCGGTGCTCATCGCGGCACAGGAGCTTCCGCGCTTCCTGCCCATGTTCATGACGGCGGCGGGAACCGTGCCTCCGGCCAAGGCGCTGATCCTCGGCGCCGGCGTGGCCGGGCTGCAGGCCATCGCCACCGCCCGGCGCCTGGGGGCGGTGGTGTCCGCCTTCGACGTGCGACCCGCGGTGAAGGAGCAGGTGCAGAGCCTCGGGGCGACCTTCCTCGAAGCCGAGCTCGACCACAGCGCGGAGACGGCCGGCGGCTACGCCCGCGCGCTCAGCGATGAAGAGCACCAACGCGAGCTGGAGCTGATCGGGGGGGCGCTGCCGGACATGGACGTCGTGATCACCACGGCACAGATCCCGGGCAAGCCCGCGCCGCGCCTCATCACGCGCGCGATGGTGGAGACCATGCGTCCCGGCGCCGTGATCGTCGATCTGGCGTCGGAGAGCGGGGGCAACTGCGAGGTCACACGTTCCGGTGAGCGGGTGGTCCATCACGGGGTGACCGTCCTGGGCCCCGTGAACCTGCCGGCCTCCCTCCCCTACGACGCGAGCCAGATGTACGGCCGCAACGTCCAGGCCTTCCTCGAGCACCTGAGCGCCGACGGCGCGCTCCATCTCGATTTCGAGGACGAGATCACGAAGGGCGCCTGCGTCACGCACGCCGGCGAGATCCGTTTCGGCCCCGCCCGACAGGCGCTCGGCCTGTCGCCGCTCACCGCCCCCGCCACGTCCCAGTGAGGTGACATGGGTCCTCTGCTGATCGGTCTCTACGTCTTCGTGCTGGCCATGCTGGTCGGCTTCGAGGTGATCACCAAGGTGCCGCCGACGCTCCACACGCCTCTCATGTCCGGCGCCAACGCCATCTCGGGCATCACGCTCATCGGCGCGCTCGCCGTCGCCTCCACCGCCGACTCGCCGCTGCTGACGGGCCTGGCGGTCGCGGCGATCGTCATGGCCACGATCAACGTCGTGGGTGGCTTCATGGTGACGGATCGCATGCTCCAGATGTTCAAGCGGCGGTAGGCGGACATGGACAAGACCACTCTCGTCGAGGTCGCGTACCTCGTCTCCGCGACGCTCTTCGTCTTCGGTCTCAAACGCCTGGGCTCCCCGGCCACGGCCCGCCGCGGCAATCAGCTGGCCTCCCTGGCCATGCTGGTGGCTGTGGTGGCCGCCGTCATCGAGCATCAGATCCTCAACTGGGGCATGGTGGGGCTGGGGCTCATCCTCGGCTCCCTGGTGGGCGCCGTGCTGGCCCGCCGCGTCCAGATGACCTCCATGCCCGAGCTGGTCGGCATCTTCAACGGGTTGGGTGGGGGCGCCTCGGCCGTCGTGGCGGCCGCCGAGTTCGTGCGTCTCAGCGTGGCACCGTCCGGCCTGCCTGGCATGGA